>DAOPZJ010000001.1:0-12788 GCA_035353335.1 Oscillospiraceae bacterium
TCGTTGGTTCGAGCCCAACAGGGGGAGCCAACAAAAAAAGCGCCTGATATAGCCATTTTGAGCTATGGATGGGCGCTTTTTCGTTTATGATTTTTTAGTTTTTCTAACACTTTTTCTAACACTTATCCGAAGGGTTAGAAAAGCTCGTTGAGAAGGCAGCTGCAATATTATTCTTCCGGTTCGTATCAAGATGGGAGCAGATGTTTGAAAGAAGTGCGCAGCGGCGAAATAAAAAAGTTGTGGTTTGTTAGCGCAGCTGCATCACGATTGCGGCATTTAACTTGACGATAATCTAATGTAAATGTATAATTTTCATGAGAGAAAAAGGTCCGATTAATGGTTTTATAGAAATCAGAATGATAAAGTCAGACCGAAAGGATTAAAAATGGACAGATACAGCAACCCGAAAGCGGAAAAAACATACCGCTCAATGCTCGAAGAGCTCACTTCGTTTCCGTTTTCATTTGAGTACGACGGCTTGAAGTATGACGGATTTTCGAAAGAAAATTTCACGGAAATCAGCAGGAAGACTGCGGTCGAGGATAAAAAAGAGAAAACCGATGTCGTTTTCGGATTCCGCGACGGGATACAAATCATGCTCGAAACCGCTTTTTATCCGTCGCACGGGGCTTTCGAATGGACGGTTTGGTTTGAGAATACCGGAAACAAAAACACCGCCGTTTTGTCGGAGTTGAAAAGCACGCTGCGCTTTGAGGGAAAACGCCCCGTACTGAAAGGGATTTTGGGCGACCTCGTGAATTTTTACCGGCCGTATTCGCATGATCTCGGAGTGATCCCGGTGCATTTTGCCTCGAACAGCGGCAGGCCGACGCACATCAATTTTCCGTATTTCAATTTGGAGTATGGCGATGAGGGTGTGATGCTCGCAATCGGGTGGTCTGGTACTTGGACTGCGGATTTTAATTCTGACGGGGTTGCGACCGAATATACGGCGCGCTCGACCAACGAGATTCATACATATCTTAAACCGGGTGAAAAAATCAGAACCGCGCTTTTCGTGATGGCGCCGTATTCGGTCAGAGATGAAAATTACGCGACCAACTTTTGGCGAAGCTGGTTTATTGAATGCAATTTGCCCAAAGAAAACACTGCGGGTGATGCGCTGAAACCGTTTTCGACCTGCTGTTTGTCGAGCGATACGGGACTTCCGAATTCCGACGGGAGCATTTCGGAACGATTCACCACCTGGCGGCCTTCATTGGAGAAGATGTTCGCCGAACAAATCAAAGTCGATTTTCGCTGGGTAGACGCGGGATGGTATACCGATTCCGAGGGGAATACCGTGGAAGAGGACTGGTGGGGAACGGTCGGCAGTTGGGAGCTTGACCCGGTGAAATGGCCGGGAAAGACCTTCCGGGAATCGACGGATTTTACAAAGGAACACGGGATGAAAACACTGTTATGGTTTGAGCCGGAGCGCGTAACCAATCCCGAGGCACTTGAACAAACCTTCGGATATAAAGCCGCATGGGCGGTAAGCGGTGTGCCGGGAAACAAAGGCATTGTCAGTAATATCGGTATACCGGCGTGTTTGAAGTGGACCACAGAGAGAATCTGCAAGGTCCTGCGCGAGAACGGGATTGACATGTACCGCGAAGACAATAACAGCAACCCGAATGCCGGATGGCGCTTTGAGGATGAGCATGAGGGTAAAAGCAGGCGCGGCATCACCGAATGTAAAGTTGTGATGGCGCATTATCAACTGTGGGACGATATCATCGCCTGTACGCTCGGACACGGCGGTTGCGGGTTTGTCGATTCGTGTGCGAGCGGCGGCGGCAGAAACGATTTGGAATCGATGCGCAGAGGAGTTCCGCTGTTACGCAGCGATGCCGACAGAACCACCACGGCACTGCGCCTCTCGATGACGACGGCGTTTGAAAAATGGATTCCGTTCTGCGGCGCAAACACCAAGGAGAAAAAGCGTCAGCTTGATCCGACGGGGATTTCGGATGTGTATACCTGGCGGGCGTCCTATCTTCCCATTCTGAATGTGGATTCCCAGTTTGTTCAGGATCCGGATCAGGATTTTGAAATGCTGCGTTTCGGACTTAATGAGTGGAAAAAGATCAGTCCGTATCTGCTCAAGGATTTCTATGTTTTGACGCCTTGGCACAGCCAGGAGGATAAAAGCGGGTTCACGGCGTTTTGTTATTATGACAATGACGCAAAGGAAGGGGTTTTGCAGCTTTTCCGGATGGAGGACTGTCCCGAAAACACCCTGTTTGTGAAACTGCCGTTTGCCGAGGAATCGTCCGACTACCTTCTGACAGATGAAGATACGCATGAACAAAAGAAGTATACCGGCAAACAATTGAAAAGCGGCGTATGTTTTGATTTTGATCAGCCCGGGACGGCGAGAGTTTTTTGGGTGAAAAAGGCGTAAATCTTTCGCGCAGTCAAATAAAAAAGCACTTGAAAAACAGGTGCTTTTCGAGCCGAAGATAAAATGCGTATTTATATTCACTTCCGACTTCGGCGGGGGTGAATACGCATTATTATATAACTTTTTATATGCCACTGTAAAAGTGTATTTATAAAAAACAAGGTTTTTTCAATCGAAGTGACTGTGAAACAAATTTATCTTTCGCGTTCTGAGGATGTTAATTTATCAGGTTTGAGATCTTTGCCTTCAAAGCGGCCCTCATAGGTGCTGACCCAGGCGGGGGAATAGCCCGCGCGGTGAGCGACGCGCTGAGAGGCAAGGTTTGAGGGGGCGGTGCCGTAATAGGGGACATAGCCGCGATTTAATATTTCAAGCGCGAGCCGATTTACCAGATAGGCACCGAGGCCGTGATGACGGTGCTCGGGCAGCACATCCATGCCGACTTGCCAGAGATTTGCGCAGTCGGCGCTGGCTCCGGCCATTCCGACGATTTGATTGCCGTGTTTGGCGAGTGCGGCTAAGACGTCGGGGCGGGGATGGTTGACATCATACTGCAGCGCGTTGTGAAAGCCATCGAATTGATAGAGCGGCGGGATATCGCTTTTTTCGATGAGCTCGTATGTAAAACCATCGGGCGGGGGCAGCTGGCTGATTTGTGACAAATCGGGCAGATAATATAAACTCTGCCCATGTACAAACGGCATGGAAAAGGCGTCGTCGCGGGATGCGCCGATGAGCTGCGGTTTGACAAAAGCTAAAATTTCAGGCACGGCGGAGACGATGATGGCGTTGCCCATCGAGAGCATATCAAACTGCCGGTCGTTGTGCGGGATCGGACGGCGGCCGGAGTTTTGCCCGGCTTCGACAAAGACAAAACTGTCTTTTTCGCCGTTCAGATCATCGACGGTGCAGTTTAGGTCAACAGCCAGCTGGCGCTGCACGATTCGGGTCATTTCAATATGATTCATTTTAGTCATCCTCTTTCCGGCGGTTATATATCGTCTCAAACCAGAGCTCGCGCGCGGGAATCGGCCGAACCTGAATAAACTGATGCAAAGCTGTCAGATGAGCCAGATCGCAGGTGAGTTCACCGACGTCATTAAAATGGGGGTCGGATTCCGAAACGGGAACGGCGTCTTCAAACGAAGAAGCGCAGAGCGCACTCCCGCGGCTTACCCCGCCCTGCTTTGCATACTGCTGCATGGCCGAGAGGTAAACAAACTGGGTCTGCAGAATGTCCCGGTTGATCAGCGCATCGACTAGCCGGTCAGGGGCCGGCGAAGTGACCGTTTCAAATTCCGCGAGATCGCGTTTACACTCCTCAATCGCGAATTCAAATGCGTCCGGATCCCGAAGCACCGAGGCAAAACGGGTCATGCGCTCCTGATATCGCCTGCGCAAGGAAAACAGGTCCTTTCCGCTGTTGGCTTTGAGACGATTGACGGTTTCGGTTAATTCGGAGATCGGGGTTTCGGCCTTTTCAGAAAATAATTCGACGTCAGGCCGTTCGCGGTAACAAACGGAAATGTATTGCGCGGCGCGCAGAGAGGTGACCTGTGTGGAGTTCAGCGCGGCGCCGCCGGGGCGGCAGACGCCGAAGACGCCGGCAGCTTCCCCTGCCGCAAAAAAGTGAGGCAGATTGGTTTCGCTGTTTGCGTCAACCGACAAGCCGCCGTTATTGTGCTGGGCACACAGGTCAATTTCAAGAGGTTCATGCGCAAGGTCAATACCGTGGGCTTTATAAAGCATGATCGCTTTCGGATTCAGCTTCTTTAATCGCTCAATCGGCGTATCGGCCACGGCGTCCGAGCGCGAGAGGTAATCGCGGCCTTCCGTGCCCAGCAAGCCGAGATGATATGAGCTGCGGGTGAAATCCAGAAAGACTCTGCGCCCCTTTGACCGCTCGGAAAAAACCGCGGCGTCTACGGCGGAGGAGCCGCTCAGCTTTCTGACGTCAAAGGGCCACTCATAGCCCTTTTTGAAGATGTCGTTCAATCGGTCAGCCGGGTTCGGAATGAAATCGGAGAGAAAGTCTCTCTCATTATCACCGTTTTCATCGGTTGAAAAATATCTCGGGATAACCTGCTGGTAGGAGCCGGAGACATTCCAGCGGAATTTAACCGAGGAAAGACCGTACTGCCATTCGGTCAGATTGACGCCTTTGACACCGGCCGCGAATGCCGCGCCATGGGCGCAGGTCTGGCTTTCGGGATAGACGCTTGCCCGGTACATGCCGGCGGGACCGCCCGTCGCCCAGATGATATTGGTGCAGCAAAACAAGGTGAGTCCGATTCCGGGCTGTGTCTGTTTTGATTTTTCAATCGCGAGAAGCCCGAGGGCTCTTTGATCATTTCGGACGATGTTCACGACCCGAAAACCGTCAAAGACGGGGATATCAAAGGCGCGGACTTTCGACTCCAGCGCTTCGGTCATCAGTTTGGAAGTCAGGGGACCGCAGGAGGTCGCGCGGGACGAATCGTCGTGGTCGGTGCGGTAACCGACATATTCGCCGTATTCGTTTTTCGGGAACGGCAAGCCCAGTTCTGCAAGATGAAAAAAGCAGCGGAGGGAATTGGCGGCCTCGGAAAGCGCAAGATCGCCGTGCATCGCGCCGCCTGAAAAATAACGGCCGGCCATGTCGCCGATGCAGTCCGGCGTGTCTCCCGAGGTCGAGAGTTTATAATAGGTCTGCTTATCCGAGCCGGTGTTGCGGGAGGTGCCCATATTGATGCCTTCGGTCACCAGGGCAATGTCGGGCTGCCCGTGCCTGACAAGCTGAACGGCGGCATTCAATCCCGCCGCGCCGCTGCCGACGACTACGGTATTATAAGTGTGGAGCGCGTAGGATTTGCCGTTTATTTCGAACTGCGTTTAAATCACCTCATTCAGCTTTGACTTTTCACTTTCAAAATTGTAATATAGGGAGAGGAGAATGTCAATCGGCGCAGCGCATTTGGACTATTGAAAGGAATGTTTATGAAAAACCCCTGTCCGGAAATCCCCTTTTTTGCGGAGGATTGCTCCGTTTTAAAACGCCCGCTGAGAATCGGTGAAAAGATTGTCCCGAACCGGCTGGCCTTCCAGCCGATGGAGGGCTGCGACGGCACCGCCGATGGCAGGCCGGGGGAATTGACGCTGCGTAAATATCAACGCCTTGCGGAGGGCGGCAGCGGACTGATCTGGGTTGAAGCCACCTCGGTTTCCGCAAAAGCACGCGCCAATCCGCGGCAGTTGTGGCTGACAAAAGAGAATCAGGACAGTTTTAAGCGATTGGCGGAGCTGATTCACATTTGCGCGCAAAAGGCGGGCTTTGAAAAACCGTTGTTGATTTTACAGGCAACCCATTCCGGGCGGTACTCCAAACCGGAGGGAAAACCCGACCCGTTGATTGCTTATCATAATCCGATTTTTGAAAAAGAACCGCTTCCCGATAAATGCATCATCAGTGACGAAGAGTTGGACACGCTGCCCGAAAAATTCGCCGTGACCTCCCGTTTGGCTGAGGCGTGCGGATTCGACGGTGTCGATATCAAGGCCTGCCACCGGTATTTATTGTGCGAACTGCTGTCGGCGTTCACCCGGCCCGGGAAATACGGCGGAAGTTTTGAAAACAGAACGCGGCTTTTATTCGACGCGATGCAGGCCGCGCGGCAGGTGTGCTCTTCGGATTTTCTCGTCACGAGCCGAATCAATATTTATGACGGATTTCCTTATCCCTACGGATTCGGCGTCAAAGAGAGCGGCGGGTTGGAAGTCGATTTGAAAGAGCCGATCAGACTCATCGGTAAACTGGAAAAAACGGGAGTTAAGTTATTGAATATCACCATGGGCAACCCCTATGTCAATCCGCATGTCAACAGGCCGTTCAGGAAGGGAGCGTATACGCCGGAAGAAAAAGCGACAGAAGGCGTAAAACGCATGCTCGAAAATACCGCGGCATTGCAAAAACGGTTTCCCGGTCTGCCGTTAGTTTGTTCGGGGATTTCATTTCTCGGAGAAAATTCAGCGCATGCCGCCGCGGGGCTGATTGAAAGCGGAGGAGCGGCCATGGCGGGATTCGGGCGGATGACGCTGGCATATCCCGATTTCGCGAAAGAGATTCTTGAAGGGAAACCGATGGAAAGTGAAAAATGCTGTATCGCGTGCAGCAAATGTTCGGAATTAATGCGTGCCGGCAGCGTGGCCGGATGCGTGGTGCGCGATGCCGGGATTTATCTGCCGATTTACAAGCGGGACGTGCTGAAAGAGAGTGTTTAAAATGAGAATCGCATTAGTCACCGGATCATCGCGGGGAATTGGTCTGGGCATCTTAAAAGCGCTGAAAAAAGACGGATATTTTACAATCATGAGCAGCACGGGATATAACGACCGGGTGAGCGCCGCTTTGAAAGAACTTGATAACTGCGCGTATCTCTCTTGCGATATTTCGGACTCCTCTTCCCGGAAAGCGCTTTTTGAGCAAATTGAAAAAGAATACGGACGGCTGGATGTACTGGTCAACAACGCCGGAGCCGCGCCCAAAGTCCGGGCAGATCTATTGGAAGTCGGCGAGGAAAGCTATGATTTCGTGGTCGGCACCAACCAAAAAGGGACGTTTTTTGTCACACAAGCGGCGGCGAATTTGATGATTGACGGCATGAAAAAAGGAATAACGGATTATCGTCCGCGAATCGTCAACATTTCTTCGATTTCGGCTTATACGTCATCGGTCAGCCGGGCGCCGTACTGCATCTCCAAAGCAGGGGTTTCGATGATCACAAAACTGTTCGCCGACCGTTTGGCCGAATTCGGGATTCCGGTGTTTGAAGTGCGGCCGGGAATCATCGATACGGATATGACCGCCGGTGAAAGCACGCACCGAAAATATGACGGTCTTATCAGGAACGGGCTGCTGCCGACGGCGCGCTGGGGCACGCCAGATGACGTCGGAGACGCGGTCTCGGTTTTGTGCTCGGGAAAACTTGATTATTCGACCGGACAGGTGATAGAGGCGGACGGCGGATTTCATCTGAGAAGGCTGTAAACAAAAGTGTAACAGAAAACAGGCGGCCGTCGGGCCGCCTGTTTTGTTCAGAAAAACCGTAACAGTCAGTTCAATAATTCCAGGATCTTGATGCCGTTAATGACTTGTTCGTCCGGAGTGGGATTTTCTAAAATATCGCCGCGGACGGCTTTGTAAAATTGCTCATATTGATAATCGCCGACTGCGGCTTCGAATTCACGGTGTTTCCGGATCAATCCGCCGTCGTTGCCGGATGCGGCTAAATCGAGTTTTATTTTTCCGTCAACGGCATCCGCGCCCGTATTTCGGAATATCGTGCCGTTTTCGAAGTTCAGTTCCAGCGCGTGAAGGTAATGACGGCCGTCGTTGACGCAGAAAGAGGCATATATGCTGCCGACGGCGCCGTTTTTATGAAGCAGCGCAAGCTGGGCGTTGTCTGCGGTCGGGCGTCCGGTGAAGAGGCGGGAATGCAGAAGCTGAAGAGTTTCGACTTCGCCGAAATAACGGGAGATGTCGTTGATCAGATAGATGCCGAGCCGAAAAATCGGCGCGGCGGGACAGCGGGCCGGGTCGTCGTACCAGCTGCCGTCGGGTTTTTCGCGATAACTGCACCAGGTCATCGCCCGATAGCCGATCGGCCTTCCGAGGTGATATTGCTCAATCCACTCGTCAATCTGCCGGATATCGCGGGGCGGCGTCGGCGTGGGGCAGTTTAGATGGATGATCCTGCCGAGTGAGCGGGCTTTTTGCAGTACCCGGCGGGCTTCGTCGGCGCTGCGCTCAAATGGCTTGGTCGTCAGGACGTCGCGGCCTGCGTCGAGAATCTGATCGATCAGCAAAGCGCGGCCTTCGGGACCGGTAAACAGGCCGACCGCTTCAATTCCGGGATCGGCGAGCAGCACATTGAGTGAAGATACATATTTTTGAATGCCGTATTCGGCGGCAAGTTTTTCGGCGAGCGGTTCGTCCCGGTCGCAGAGGCAGGCAATTTCGATATATTTCCGGTTTTCGGGCTTTTGAAGTTCCTCAATCATCAGCTTGCCGAAATGAAGACCAACGAGACCGAGTTTCACGGGTTTCATAAATTTTTGTCCTTTCAGGTTTCCGAATACTCGAAATAATCAAAATCCGCAGGGGTTCTGCTGCCGGTGAGATCTTGACAGCACAGGCCGACGAACGCGCCGGTATAACCGGTCAAAGCGCTGTGGTCGTCGGTCAGGGCAACTGTGTCGAACGCAGGACCGATGGGATGGAATGGGTCGGTACCGCAGGAGTAAAAAAACCGCAGTTCCCTTGTTTTGACCTCAACGCGCAGGCGGATCGGGGTATGTTCGGGTATTGCGACGTCATCGACGGGATAACCGTTAGCATTATTGTCGCAGACCATGATGCCGAGCGCCTTCCGGCCGTTGTCATGACTGACGCGCAGGTAGATGAAATTTCCGGTATCGTGCAGACAGACAAGGCCGGCCATCTGACGGAAATCATCCGGCTCGAATTCGAGCATGGTCTCTGCGGTGTAATTCCAGCTTTGCTGCCGGCGGACAACGAGCGACTGAGAAGACGGCGCGGCGAAGGACGGGCCGCCGTAAAGCCGCAGAAAACCGGGACGGTCGCTCAGCGAGAGCGAAGTTTTGCCGAGAGCGGTTCGCAGGGTCTGATAATGGACGCCGAGTGCTTCTGAATCAAAATCATCGCGCGCAGGTGCCGGCTTGAAGGGATGGGGCGCAAGGGCGGGCGCGGGAACCGTGATTTGCGGAACACAGCCGCCGCTTTGTAAACGCAGCCAACCGTCGGCTGTCCATGTTACCTTTTGCAGGCAGGTCTCTCGGCCTAAAATACAATCTTTTGTGCCGGGAAAAGGCCGGGACGCCAGATGCGCAAGGTACCATTCGCCGTTTTGTGTCTCGACAATTGAGCCGTGGCCGGCTTTTTGAAGCGGATATTCGGGCGCGTCGCGGGTGGAGACCACCGGGCCGGAAGGATCGTTTTCATAAGGGCCTGCAATCGATTTTGAACGTGCCATTGAGACCGCGTGGTTATAACCGGTGCCGCCTTCGGCGGTCATTAAATAGTAATAATCTCCGTGCAGATAAAGATGAGGGCCTTCTGTGGTGCCGAGTTCGGTGCCAAAGTAGATGTTTTGAACCGGGCCGACGAGTTTTCGGGCTTTCGGGTCGTATTCCTGAAGCAGAATGCCGCCGAATTTCGAGTGTCCTTTTCGGAAATCCCAATTCAAGTTGACAAGCCATTTGCGGCCGTAAGGGCCGTGGAACAGCGAGGGGTCAAAACCCGTGCTGTTGAGCCAAACCGGTTTCGACCACGGACCTTCGATGTTTTCGGCGGTAATCAAAAAGTTGTCAAGGTCCTTGAAAATGCCTTGATGCCCGTAGATCACCGTATAGATCAGATAGAAGATGCCTTTGTCGTAAGAAAGGCAAGGCGCCCAGATGCCGCCGCGGGAAGGGATTCCGCTCATATCAAGGTCCGTGACCGGATGGGTCAGCAGGCGCCAATGTGCGAGGTCGCGCGAATGATGAATCTGAACGCCCGGATACCACTCAAAAGTCGATACGGCAATGTAATAATCGTCGCCGACGCGCAGAATCGAGGGATCGGGATTAAAACCGGGAAGGATGGGATTTCGGATAAATTGAGCGTTCATGTCGGGCCTCCGATAAAAATGTTTCCGGGATTTTGTAACGATACCTGCCAAAGCCGGGCGTTAAGGTTTCGGGCTTTTACGGGGCTTCCGTCCAGAGTAATAAGCGGCTCAGTGTCAGAGAGCAGGAGAAGTTTTCCGCCAAGGGTGGTTTGAAAGGCAGATCCGCCTCCGTTTTGCCGGAGTTCACTGATTTTACCGCCGATGAAATCGAGAATCAGGGGATTTTGATCAGACGTACCGTAAACCGCTGTGACTTGATGATTGCCCCGGGTGTAAAATTCTTTCGGAACAAGACAGCTGCTGTAAATCGGTGCATCGTCAACGATCAGGTGCGAAAAGCCGCCGCGGCCGCTTCGGTTAAAACTCCAGCGCCCTCCGCAGGCCCAAAGCCCGGAAATCCGCGTCTGTAAGCCGCCGGGCAGAACCGAAACGGTTCCCCCGTCGGTCATGATGCCCGCAAGGGATTCAAACCATGTGCGGTAAAGTCCCGAGGCGCAATTGAGATTCCATGCCTGTCCGAATTTTGTCCAGCCGGTTTCGGGATCAAGATCGTCTAAATCGGCAAGTTCCATAATCGCTCGGCAGTTTTTCCACATCCGGCAGACTGTTTCGGCATATTGGCGTGAAATTCGAAGAAAACGTTCATCGTCTCCCGAGGCCAGCGCGCCGTACCGCAGCAGTTTCAGCGCGTAGATATCCCAATGCGGATACCAGGCGTGGTGGATGCTTTCGGAATGAGTATGGGGTTCCCGCGCGGGCAGAGTGCGGATGCCGTGTTCGGTAAAATAATTTTTTTCGATAAAATCCGAAATCCGACCGATTTCCGGCAAAAACAACGCAAGGCCGCGGCGATTGTGCGCGGCGAGGTAATCGTACAGCGGGTAAACTTTGTTGGCTTGGCCGCGTTCATCCAACCCGTCAATCAGGCCGCCTGTTTCTGAATCGAAAAAAGAATCAAGGAAGGTGCTCTCGATCAAATCGGCAGTTTGCGCGGCGCTTCGGGCAGCGGCTTCATCTCCGCAGGCGGAGGCCAGCCCGGTGAGCAGGCGGGCGGCGAGAAAGAACGCGCCGGTCTCAAGGGAGGTAACGCCTTGTTCGGCGCGCCCCATTGCGCGGGGATTGTCCGGATAAAAGCCAAGGCCTCTGATATAGCCGCGCGAATCGGATTTTTTCTTTAACCCGTTCCAAAGCTCCGTTACGGCGGGATAACACTCTTTTAAAAATTCACGATCGCCGGTTTCGGAAAAGTATTGATGAATCAAAGAGATTAACAGGGCGTCGGACGCTCCGAACTGCATGGTTTGGAGAATCTCGTAATCACGTCCGTACCGGTGGGGAGTGCTTCCGTCCAGCCAGCGGTGGGAGAGAAAAAAGCGGATTACCGAACGCTGGCCGTCGGGATCACCCCATTTGGACATCTCGTGCGCGGTGACGAGATTATCCCAGCCCCAGACCCAGTAATAACTGCTTGCGGAAGCCCTTGTCATTCCGCTGCTCTGGGTTGCCGCGAGCACATAACCGGGTAAAGCGGCCGCGGCTTCGCCGAGTTCGGGATATTCGTCAAAAGTTATTGCAGGCTTTCGCTCTGCGCGCTTTTGAAATCGCAAAAACTGTTCTTGCGAAATTTGCGGGTGGTTTTTTTGGACGCGAGCCGATTCAAATAGGGCTTCTTCCGTACTGTCCCCGAAAGAGAGGTCGAAATGAACCGCGCTTTCGGCAAATGTCAGGGTACACTCGCCGTTTTCATCAGTGACTTGAACGGGATGCGCGCTGTTTAATACCAATACCGTGCGGGAATCAATGAACAGTTTCCCGCCGTTTTTAACGGTATCGGTCATCGGCGGCAGCGCGTCAAGGTTGTTGACATCGAGGAGCGGCCCGGTGCCGAAGATTTCGGCGTGCCGGAAGACCGGCACAAGATACGCGCCTTTGTCTGCGACCCAATCGCGCAGAAGGCAGCGGTTTTCGCCGACGAAGATCAGCGGGAAAACACTCCGGTCTTTTTTCCAGCACATATTGCCGTGGACGTCGGTGTTGAGTGAATTTGTTTGAAAACGGAGCGAGACGGGCTGATTTTCGAATAATTTGACGGTTATCAAAACCGATTTGCCCTGCGCCATAGCGAAAAATTCGCCGGCGGAGCGGCTGCCCGACATCAATTCGGCATAACAACACCAGGGGGCGGCTTCATATTTACCGATGGTGAGCGGAATAAATCCGTTTCGAAAAAGGCCGAATCGAATAGCGGGGGCCGCGGGGGAACCGGTCAGAATTTTCGAATTCCGGCTGACCGGCTGTTTTCCGTGGTAATCCAAACCCGAAAGACCGGTTTCACAAAAACGCGCGGCGACAACCGCATCCGTAATCCAGTTGTTCGGCACCGAGAGGCCCCTAAAACCCGCGGGGTAAAAAATGGGATTGCTGCCGAGAAAACGTCTTTCATCCATAGGCGCACCTCAATTTGTCGGAAAGCCGGGAATATTTACTTCACGGTCAGTTTTCCATTTGATGCCGGATAAATCGGGCAGCGGGGAGATCGTGCCGATTTCTTCACCGGGTTCGTGGGGATAAAGGAACGTCAGGCAGCTCGAGTTCGGGGCGCAATGCGTACGCAGCAGGATGATTTTTTCGCCCATCGGTTTCATTTCGCCTTCCCACAGCCAGCGGTAGCTGCGCCAGTCCATGCCGAACGCGCGCAAAAACATCGGCTCGTC
>DAOPZJ010000001.1:12888-52373 GCA_035353335.1 Oscillospiraceae bacterium
TTCCAGTCGGGGTCGCGGTTCGGCCAGAGCGGCCACTCCTGAACGCGGTCAATGTGAACTTCGACCGAGGCGAAATCGGCTTCAGGCGTCGAGGTGAACGAGCGCAGACACCCCCGGCACTCGTCGGTTTTGCCGCCGACGGAGATGCGGTTGTGCAGAAAGGCCGCGTCGACCGGGGGGAAATATTGGCTTCCGATATCGGCCAATATCGGAACACCTTTTTCGTACCAAATGATCGAGCCCTCGTCATGGTCGTAGTGCATCGAGGCCTTGCCTGCTTTAAGAAGCAGATAACCGGTTTCGGAACGCATACAAGCGCCGAACTCCGGGTAATGTCGGCTTTCGGGAAGTTCATCGGGGGCAGCGGCCAAGCTGCGGTCGATCAGAGCAATTGTTTTGAAGGTGGAATTGAGTTCCCCTCCTGCGTTGATGACCGGCTGACCGGCGCGGTTCCAGGCGCGCATCATACGGGAAGAAAATTCGGGATTATCGCGGGCAAGATTCGCCGCCCACGCGAAGACGTTTTGAAAACTCTGCGTCCAATAGTTCGCCGCGGTGTCGCCGACAGTGGGCAGCAGATGAATGCCGCAGCGGATATCGGGCGGGGTCTGAATCGAGGCAAGAAAGTCCATAGCCGAGAGAAAGCGCGGGTCGGCGGAAAAATCACGGTGACCGCTGTTTTTGAGCGCAGTGAAAAGGAAGATCAGATAATTCATCGAATAGGCCTGATAATTCGGGGCCTCAATCCAGGCGCCGTCGGGATAGACCGCGTAATCGAGCTCTTTATCGAGCTCGGCTTCGACATAAGAAGCCCATGCTTCAGCGTCCGGATGGCCTTTTAACAAGCAGGCGAGCGTACCGAGCGCGGAAAAATGGTCGCTGTGAAAATTACGGTTGCCCTTGGAAAATCCGGCGCTGACGGGAGGCCAATAATCGGGGTCGGCCATACAGTGTGCCAAAAAGGCGAATTGCCGTAAAATATCAACTTTTTCCTGCACGAAAACCGCGGGGGAGTCGGCGATCAGGTCGAAATCGAGCGCGATCAGGCGGAGCGGGCGGCTGAGGCGGATGCAGACAAGCTCGTGCAAGGAATAGCCGAAGTCGGCGATCAGACGGATGCGGGTGCGCAGCCACCCGGCGATCTCGGTTTTGGCGATTTCGGCATACTTGTCTTCTCCGGAAAGCAGATAAACCCCTGCGGGGTCGAAACCGTTGGGGTCGTCTTTGTGTTCCGAAAGGGCTTTGCGCAGCCAGGGCCAATTTTGAATCTGCCCGCGCAGGCGTGGAATATCCTGCTTTTGAAGCAGGAGGTGAGGGTGATCCTCCGCTGGTTTCCAAGTGCGATTCCATGCAAGAGCATCTTCGAGGGACGGGCTGCCGTAAACAGCGCAAAGGGTATCGGCAGGACGAATTTTATCCATCGGGTTTTTCAGCATATTCTCCCAATTCTGATAGGCGGAAGTGAGTTTCACGCTTTCTCTTTGAGAGTAATTGGAGCAGAGCGACAGTACCCAGACGCGCGCGCCCCCGGAGACGGGCAGTTCAATTTGATCGGATTTGACCACAGGGCCTGCGGCTTTGCCGTTTTTCCATTGTGAGGCGCAGACGGGGACGGCACAGAGGCAGGAGTTATCCGTAAAACAGAGCTGCATCAGGGTCGCGGTGTTCGTGTCCCAGGTGTAAAAGGGCTGCAGACGGACGGCGTCGTCGGGGCTTGGGGTATATTCAATGCGCTTCCACTCGTCGGCGCGGCCTTTATCGGCGGATGGCGAGTGCATGCGGGCATAGATTTTATGCGGAGTTTGATTGAAGCGCAGGGTGAATGGCAGGGGTTCTTTGCAGGAAAACGATTCGGTGATTTTGAGATCGGCGGTATCTTTGAAAAATTCGAGGGTGATGTTCCAGCAGCCGCCGTTTGCAAAGGCGTAGCGTAAATCGGCTTGAACCGTCATAGGGCGGCAAGTCAGGCGGGTTTGCAGTACTGCGAAATGGGTCTCCGGAATCCCTCCGTCAGCGCTTTGCGAAGCGCCACGGAATTCGTTTACGAATTTCGATTCATCGCCCTTTAACAAGGGAAGCAAACCGGAAAGGCGGAGGGTTTGATTAAAAAAGCGGAGAATCGGGGGCGGAGGGGCGGAATATGTGCCGCTTGCCGGAAAATCGCAGGTGAATTGGGGGGTATGGACGGAAATCACGCCGTCTGCTTCGGCGACTTCGGCAAAACAGGAGCGGGCGGAGGATTGTTCGAGGATGAAATATTTAAGCGTTTCGTTCGGATTCAGTGAGAGCATCAGTCCTATGGTCAGGGAATCTTCGTCAAGGCTGAGAAAATCGGCATCGATCGGTATGCCGGACGGGTCGGTCATCATCAGATGATGAAGGACGGCAGGGCGGTCGAGCACGGTTTGCAGGCAGACATACTGCCGGGGCCAAAAAATGCCCAGCGGTTCTTGGATTGTCAGTTTTCCGATAATCAAAGCAGCTCCTCCGTAACCTCGAGGTCGAAATTCAAGATATCGTGTTTGCCGTTTTGGTCAGCGACGGTCAGAATAAAATGATTCAAACCCTTGTCGGCGGATGAGGGTGTGCCGTGCAGATAACCGTCATAATCGCGGATTTCCAGCCAATCGGCGCCTTTGATTGAGAAAGTGAGTTTTTGCGCGTTGTGAAAACCGCTGTACATCGGCCTGTCTGGCAAGCGGTTATATAAGAGCTTTCCGAGCGAGCGGACGGACTTGACGTAAACAGCATATTCCGCGCCGACGCGGGCGGCAGGTTCAAGGGAGCTTTCTAAAAAAAACGGGCAGTGAAGATTGATGCAGGAGGTCGGTAAACTCCCGATGCCTTCGGCGTTAAACGCGCGGACGCGGTAATAGGCATACACCCGTTTGAATCGGGTGAGTTCGAGTTCGGTATTTTGGGTCTTGCAGATCAGATTGGCGGGATAAATTTCGAGTACGGCCGGGGAGTCGGTACGGTTCGTCCAGATCTCACAGGGTTTGTCACACGGGGTGAAACCGTTTTCGTCGCTGCCGTATACGGCGTAGGTCAAGCCGCTGCCGACGGAGTTCCAACACAAAGTAAGTTTACGATTTTCGCGGATTAATGTAAAGCCGGCCGGGATGGGCGGCGCGTCCCAAGTGAACGAACCGGGTTCGCTCCATGCGCTCCAAACACCGTCTGCGTTTTTGCCTCGTGCCCGCCAAAAATAAGTTTTATCGGGAGGCAGAATCAACGAGGGGTCGGTATCCGATTCGGGTTTTGTTGTGCGCTGTTGGAAAACGGGAGCATAAGGCCACGCAAAGTCGGCGCGGTCGCTGAGCATAAATTCATACCCGGCGGCGTCGGCGCTTGTCCACCGGAAAGGTCGGCCGGAGTCAAAAGAGATGAGCGCGGGAGGATTCGGCGGAGCGACGGAGGATTCCCGCCAGAGGTGGGTGATTTTCAGAGTGCGGTTCGGGTCAGCGCGCAGTTCAAGGGTGTTATCGCCGGAATCCAATTCGGGCAGCGACGGGCGGTAACTTTGAAAAACAAGGTTGAGCTCATCGACGATAAAATCCGCGTCCCGGGCGTCGATATGCAATTCAAGATGATAACAGGTTTCGGACAACGCTTTGCAGTCGGTGTTGAACTCACAGCAGAATTCGCCGGGTTGGGTGACGGCATATTTGCTCTCTCCGGCAGCGGCGACGGTGACAAAAAGCCGACCGGATTTCAATTTTCCTTTGACTGAAAATCCGGTGATCGGCCATGGGCAATCGTCCCGATAAAAATAAAGAGACTTATTTTCGCGAAGGCCAAGGACCGTTGCACAGGGCTCACCCGACAGCCGCTTTTCACCGGAGACAAGGTTTCGATGCAGGGGCTTGTCTCCGATAAATTTATCGTAATAAAAAACGATCCGCTGGCCGGGTTTGAGCGTGAAGGCCATATCGCGGGGGTCGGAATAAGCAGAAATCCAATCGGAGCGCCAGCGGTCATTGCCGCCGAACAGCGCGGCGAGTTCGCCGATTTCGACAGAACCGGCGCGGCGGGCCAGAAAGGAATCGGCGCAAAGCTGCTCATAAGAGGAAATCCCGCCGTCGTCGTCGGGGATAAATGCGCCTTTGAACTGATCTTGAGCATTCGGGTAGAGCGCGTCGAAATAACGGCGGGTTCCGCCGAAAAACAGTTCGGCAACCGCATGGCTGCCGTCGGAGAGTGAGCCCGTGCGGGCGGGAATTCCGGCTGCCGCGGCAAACAGCGCCAGCGCGCCGTTGAAGTTTCCGCAGGCACCGCTGCCCATGCCGGTTAAAAATCGGATGAGGGAAACACCGGGACTGTGAAAATCCAGACCCGGCCGGGTGGGGCCGAAAGTGAGATACTGCCGAAGAAACTGCCAGAGCGCGAGGGCTTTTTCGCGGTCGGTTTCATATCCGCCGCAAACGGTCTTCACTAAACCGGACAGTGACGAAAAGTCGCGCCCGTTCGCAATCAGGGCATTCACTTCGACAGGGGAATCGGAGAGGTTTTCAATCGTCAGCGCGAGGTTATTTTGAAAAGACGGAAGTTCCGAGGGCTCGGCGGCGGTGTTTCGGCTGTCCAAAGTCGTATTCATATGGATTTTATATTGATATAAACCGTATGAATCGGTTGTCAGGGTTTCGGTATGCTGACGCGGGACGGTATCATTGCAAAGCGGGCCGTTTTCCCCGGCATCTGAGTGAGATGACGGGCTTCGCCTCTGTTTCGAATCTCCGCACACAGGCTTTTCCATTGCATATCCCCCTTTGCGATTTATGAGTTTATTTTAACACAGGACGAAGACGCTGGCAATGGGTTGCAAACATTGACAGCGTATGAGAAAATATGGTAATATGAGGCAGAATCACAAGATAAAAGATAGCAATCTCTGTATTGGGCGGATAAGGAAGATTGTCGATGTTATAAAATTTAAGCAGCGATAAAATCAATTGACATTTTATCCGAGTATCCGTATAATCGGGGAAGAATAAGCAAAAGGGGTGCATTTGAAAATAGATTTCCAAACCGGAGTTGGATTCTTCGGTAATTGCATCATAAGGCTTAGACGAACAGAAAAATCAAATTTTCCGAGACGGATCAAACATCCTGACTACTACGAAAGGAAGATATAAACATGCGCATGAAAACGATTTATGCAAGCGAGACCGGGGCAAAACTCGACTCCGACGTCTATACCGGAGGGGGGACCGACGATACCGCTGCGCTGCAAAAGGCGCTGGATACGGCGAAAGACGAGAGCGCGGTGCGGCTCGTGATGGACGGCTCGGCGCTGATTACGGGCCTGACGGTCTATTCCGACACGACCATCGAATGCCTGAGCGACGCCTGCGGGTTTTATCAGGCCGACAACTCCAACCGGGCGATGATCGTCAACGCACATCCGTCCAGGGGCGAGCGGATTGACCGCAACATCAAGTTAATCGGCGGCACTTACAACCAAAACTGCCTGCACCAGGCGCACCATGTCCCACCCGAGAAACCGTATCCCGAGGGCGATTCGCTCGTGGTGTGCATCTCCTTTTTCGGCATCGAAAATCTGATGATTCGCGATGTGGTCATCCGTAATCACCGCACTTTCGCGTTTTTAATCACCAACTGGGAAAAGGTCACAATGGAAAATATCCGGTTTGAGCTGCCGGACTATATGCACGGCAATCAGGACGGCATCCACATGCAGGGGCCGGGTCGGTTTTTGGTGATTCGCAACGTGCAGGGAAAGACCAGCGACGACATGATCGCGCTGAACGGAGACGAAGAAATCAACGGCAATGACCGAAACTGGATGCATCCGCATGCCACCGTCGGGCCGATGTCCGATATTCTCGTCGACACCGTCGTGTGCGACGATGCGTCGCAGGTCATTCGGATTTTGTCGCGTGAAAATCTGATCGACCGGGTCACGATCCGCAACGTTTCGGGGACTTACCGCAGCTTCGGCTTTTATCTGCATGCGTGGGATCTGCGCAAAAAAGGCTTTCAGGGCGATTACGGCAGCGTATTTATCGAGAACGTCGACCTGCGGCAGACCGAAGCCGACTACAACTATACCAAGCGGTTTTTATTCCGCATCTCCGGAAAACACAAGTGCATGACGCTGAAAAATATCTATTACCGCGACCCGACCGACGACCGCTATGTGATCTGGCTCGAGGGCATCTCCGACATGAAAGGTATGGGGTTCGCTCCGGCGCAGGTGGAATCGCTGGTCATCGACGGGCTGCACATTCAGGACGAGGGCGACACGCCGCAGACCTTCCCGTATATCGCTGCGGAAGGCAAAATCAAGCGGATGGTCATCCGCAACAGCGAGCTTTACTGCAAGGCCGGAAAAGAGCCGGTGTTTTTATCGGCTGCGGGCGAGGTCGCGGACATCGGTCGTCTGGCGATGTATAACGTCGTTTCCGAGAATGTCGGCACGCTGATCGACGACCCGGAAGGGAACATCAAAGCGCTGGAAGTGGACAGCGAGGAATGGGAATAATTCAGAGTTCGGAATTCAGTATTCAGAATTTAGAATGCCGGAGCGTTTATCGTTCCGGCGTTCTTTGTGAGTGAGGGAAAGTGTTTTGCTTCCGCGTGATTAAATAAAAATTCCGGGTCGTCGAGACGCCGACCCCTACATAAGCCGGCGAGGATGGAAGCGAGTGCTATCGGGCGAACACAGTTCGCTCCTGCTCTTGAAAATTGAGGGGTTTTGCGGTATGATAGCAAGGTAAATTTGAATTTTGTGAACGGAGATCAATGGATTATGGTAAAACGGGCGGTTGTTTACGGCGCGGGGAAATTGGTGCGGTGCTTTATCAGTCAGATCCTGCACGCAAGCGGATATGAGATCGTGTTTTTAGAGCTGGGAAAAGACCTGGTGCGCATGCTGAATGAGGCAAAGCGCTATCCGGTGCGGCTCGTGACCAACGACGAGACCAAGGAATTTTACATCGACAACTTCCGCGCCGAGGACAGCTCCCAACCCGGGATCGCCGCAAAAGAGATGCTTGAGGCCGACTTGATGGTGACCAGCGTCGGCGCGCGCAATCTGCAATACATCGCCCAGCCGATCGCAGAGGGCATCAAGGCTCGCATTGACGCGGGGAAAGCGCCGCTCAATATCATTTTAGCAGAGAATCTGAACGATTCCGGCCACTATATGCGCGAGCAAGTGTGCAAATATCTTGATGAGGCGACCATTGAGAAACTCGATGCGAACGTCGGGTTTATCGAAGCGAGCATCGGGCGGATGGTGCCGGAACTGGCCAAGGGCGAAGCAGATGATCCGCTGCTGGTGCGCGGCGAGCCGTATGAGATCTTGCAGATCGACGGCGCGGCGGTGGTCGGCAAAAAGCCGGAACTCGTCAACACGCTGTTCTGTGACCCGATTGAGCCGTATATCCAGCGCAAGCTTTTTGTGCACAACATGTGCCACTGCGCCTGCGCGTATCTCGCGGCGGGCAAATATGAGTTTATCCACGAGGCCATGTGCGATCCCGCGATCCGCTATCTGATCGAGCAGGCGGGGTTGGTCGGGGTACGTTCCATCGCCGCCGAGGAGAAAATGAGTTACGATTCGCTGCTCGACTTCCTGACCAAGCTGCAATATCGGTTTTCCAACGTCAATCTGCGTGACACGGTTGCGCGGGTGGGAGCAGATCCGATGCGCAAACTCGGCAACGACGACCGGATTACCGGGCTTTACCGGTTGGCCAAGAAACACGACATCGATGTGTCATTCCTGATGCCGGTGTATGCGGCGGCGCTTTGCTACCGCAGCGAGGCGGACAAGGCCTCGGTACAGGTCAATGACGATTACAAGGCAAGCGGCGTCAAAGAGACTTTGAAAAAATATAGCGGGATCGATTTTTCGGATGAGGAAATCAAGCAAATTGAAACACATATTGCGAATCTGCAAAAGGGCGATTTTGACGAACTGATCCGGTTGGCGGAATCGGCAAGAGCCAAGAACACAGAGACGACCTGACGTGATAAAAGCGGCTTGCTTGACAAGCCGCTTTTTTATAATTATAATTTCTATATTTAATAGATAATTTCAACCGGAATTAGAATCTATCTCAAAAAACGCGGTTATTGTTTCACTGACAGAAACAGGATATGATGTAATCACAACGGCGCCGTTGATTTGATTCAAAGGAGTTGAGTATATGACAGTATATTTGGGAGAAAACCTCAAACGGCTGAGAAAAGAAAAAGGACTGACGCAGGAGAAACTGGCCGATTTTCTCGGGGTGTCGTTTCAGGCGGTGAGCAAGTGGGAGCGCGGAGAGACTTTTCCGGACATCACAATGCTTCCGACAATTGCCTCGTTCTTCAACGTCACGGTCGACGAAATGCTCGGGGTCGGCAAAGCGGAGCGGGAGCGGCAGGCACAGGCTTATATCGATAATTATTACCGGTTGTGGAAATCCGGGGACATCCGTAAAGTGCGTGAGAAAATAAAAGAAGCAATCACTGAGTTTCCGGGTGATTTTCGGCTGTTGGTGCGTTATTTGAATACGTTGATTACCGAGAAAAACACAAATGATAAAGGCGGATTTGAGATACTGGATGAAGCGAAAACGATTTATGAAAATATTAACGAGTTTTGCACCGAGGACAGCATCCGGATATGGGCAAAAAGGTTGATTTGCACGTTATACAAACGGCTTAGCTTTGTCGAAAACAGCGGGATTCAACTCTCGGATATGGAAAAGATTCTCGATGAGATGCCGCTGATGCAGAATAGCCGCGACTATGTATCGACCTTTTTGTATCCGCCGGGAGAAAAAAAGCAGGAGGCCTGTAAAAACGCGGTGAGGGAACTGATATATCTGTTCGGCGGCGCAGTTAATAATCAATTTTATTGGTCCACCCAATACTCGCCGCAGGAAAAACTCAATGCCGCGAAAACCGTATTAGCGGTATACGAGGTTGTCTATCCCGACGGTGATTACGGAGAGAGCTGGATTCATGCGATCAATACCTGTTTATACGCGGGGAATTGGGCGTATCAATGTGGAAATTCAGAAGAAGCTGCGGTGTATCTAAAAAAAGGCGCAGAGATTGCAAAACGGTTCGATGAACTTCCCGATTGGCTGGAACAAAGTTCATTGCTCACAAGGGGATTAAAAACCGAAAAAAGCCGGATTCCGGTGTACGGTGAAAATCTGCGGGAACGCGCAAAAAAGATGATTGGGCAATATGCTTTTGACGATGGGTTCAGGAAGACAGCCGAGTATAAAGAAGTCATAGAGATTTTGGAAAGTTAAGCGAATCGGATCGGAGAGAAATCTCCGTCTTAAAATTGTTAAGCGGTATATATTAAGGATGGCTGATGAATGCCACCACCATTGCAAAGTTTCAGGGAGTTCTCAAAACGAACTCCTTTCCCCATTCCCTTTGACAAGGGAGGCAAATAAACGGAAACGCATGCTATCAAGCCTACGATCTTCAGATTCTACGACGAATTTGTAACCGGTATTTTGGCGATGGACCAAGGTTGGAAGCGCGAGCTGCGTTGCGAACGGAACGTAGATTATAGGACGCGTTTGAGACCGCCATCATGGCGGCGGTTGCAAAAACGCGGTATAGATAATATAATAAGAAGGTGCAAAAATACAGGTTACGAAAAACCGTTTAACGGAGGACTTCTATCCATGAAAATTTTCGTTGATACCCCTGAAAATATCGCGAGAACGGCGGCAAAACAGTATGTGTCGCTGCTGCGCGAAAAGCCGGGCGCGGTGCTCGGATTTGCCACCGGCTCGACGCCGCTGGGGCTTTACGGCGAACTGGCGCGGTTATGCAAAGCGGGGGAGATCAGCTTTAAAGAAGCAAGGACTTTCAACCTCGACGAATATGTCGGGATGAAGGGCACCGAGGAACAGAGTTATCGCAGGTTTATGGACGAAAATCTGTTCTCGAAAATCGATATCGCGCGTATCAATACCCATGTACCGTCCGGAATGGACATCGACGCCGCGCCGCTGTATGACGAGGCGATTGAAGCCGCGGGCGGAATCGATCTGCAGCTGCTCGGCATCGGCAACGACGGGCATATCGGATTCAACGAACCGGGTACGCCGTTCGGAAGCGGGACGCATCATGTCAAACTGACCGCAATGACTCGGGAGGCAAACGCGCGGTTTTTCGATTCCATCGGCGAAGTGCCGACGCATGCCGTCACGATGGGGATTAAAACCGTAATGAACGCGAAAAAGATCATTTTTATCGCATTGGGCGAAGATAAAGCCGACATCGTAGCGAAGGCATTTTTGGGTGATGTGACGCCCGAGGTGCCGGCATCGGTGCTGCAGCTGCACCCGTTTGTCGAGGTATATCTGGACGGTGCCGCTGCCGCAAAGCTTTAACTGATTACATAAAGGAGAGGGCAATGGGCAAATATTTCGGAACCGACGGATTTCGCGGAGAGGCCAACGTCGGCCTGACCGTCGACCAGGCATTTTTGATCGGCAATTATCTCGGATGGTATTTCGGGCGGGAGCACAAGTGCTCAATCGTCATCGGAAAAGATACGCGCAGAAGCAGTTATATGTACGAAAATGCGCTGTGTGCGGGGATCACCGCGGCAGGTGCGGACGCATATATCCTGCACGTCACGACGACGCCGAGCGTCTCGTATGTCGCGCGCACCGAGGATTTTGACTGCGGCATCATGATCAGCGCGAGCCATAACCCGTTTCAGGATAACGGAATTAAGCTGTTAAACCGAAACGGCGAGAAGATGGACGCCGAGATTGAGGCCGAAATAGAACGGTATCTCGACGGAGAGATTCCGCGTCTGCCGCTTGCGACCGGTGAAAAGATCGGGCGCACGATCGACCATTACGCGGGAAGAAACCGTTATATCGGTTATCTGATCTCTCTGGCGGTCAATTCGTACCGGGGCATCAAAGTGGGGCTCGACTGCGCCAACGGCAGCACCTGGATGATTGCGAAAAGCGTGTTCGACGCCCTCGGTGCCGACACCCATGTGATCAACAACACACCGGACGGGCTGAACGTCAACTTAAAATGCGGTTCCACCCACATCGAGGGGCTTCAGAAATTCGTCGTCGGAAACGGGCTCGACGTCGGATTCGCCTTCGACGGCGATGCCGACCGGTGCGTTGCGGTCGATGAGAACGGCGAGGTCGTCAACGGCGACAAGATCATGTATATCTGCGCGGCGAGCATGAAAAAGTTCGACCGGCTGGGCGATTCCAAGGTCGTGACCACCGTGATGTCCAATTTCGGATTATACAAAGCGCTCGACCAACTTGGGATCGGATATGAAAAAACCGCGGTCGGCGACAAATACGTCTATGAGAATATGGTCAAAAACAATCACCTGATCGGCGGCGAGCAGTCGGGGCATATCATCTTCCGTAAATATGCCAATACCGGCGACGGCATTATCACGGCGATCAAAGTGATGCAGGCGATGCTCGAAAACAAAATGCCGCTTTCTAAATTGGCAGAGCCCATGATTGAATATCCGCAGGTGTTGAAAAATGTCCGTGTTAAGAATAAGGACGGAGCGCTGAATACCGCAACGGTCAAAGAAGCCGTGGCGAAAGCCGAGGCGAAACTCGGCGACAGCGGACGGGTGTTATTGCGAAAGAGCGGAACCGAGCCGGTTCTGCGTGTAATGGCGGAAGCGGCGGACGAAAAGACCTGCGAAGAACTGGTTGACGGCATAATCGCGGCGATCAAGGACGCGGGAATGTTGGCGTGATGAACCGGAGGATTTTATATGATTTATAAAACGGCCGAATTGCTTGACTTGACCAAAACCAAAGCTGCACCGTTGCTTTCAGGCACGCAATATCCCTGGGAAGCGCTTGATAAGCTGAAGGGCTTTATTCTTGAACTCGGGGCGACTTTGTCTGAAGAGGAATATAACCACCCGAAACCGGACGTCTGGATTGCGAAAGACGCGGAGGTTTTCGGGTCGGCTTATATCAAAGGGCCGTGTATCATCGGGCACAAGACCGAGGTGCGCCAGTGCGCGTTTATTCGGGGCAGCGCGCTGGTCGGCGACGGCTGTGTGGTCGGCAACTCGACCGAACTGAAAAATGTGATTCTATTCGATGGGGTGCAGGTTCCGCACTTCAACTATGTCGGCGATTCTGTTTTAGGATACAAGGCGCATATGGGCGCAGGCGCGATCACTTCAAACGTCAAAAGCAACAAGACGGATGTGGCGATCAAGGACTGCGGCGAATGCCTTGCGACCGGGCGGCACAAGCTCGGTGCGATTTTGGGTGACTTTGTCGAGGTCGGCTGCAACAGCGTGCTGAATCCGGGCACCGTGATCGGACGAAACACCAACATCTATCCGCTGTCGAGCGTGCGCGGAGTGATTCCTGCGGACTGCATTTTTAAAACCGGCGGCGTGGTTGTGAAAAAATATTAATACGGATCGTATATAGGCGATATAAAAATACCCCAAGTTCGAATTTAATCCGAACTTGGGGTATTGCTTTGCTCCGGGTCGCATTGTCCTGATAATGCGGATTGTTCTTCGGGTGCACAGATGGCTATGTAAGAATCGATGTATTTCGTAATGGCCATATTGACTTCATCCGCTAAAAAATAACGGTCTTTGCCCCTTGGCGTACCGTCCTGAAAGGTGCTTCCCATTGAAACGGGGTCATAAACTTCAAAATAGGTCTTTCCGTCGACGACCCGATACCCTTTTATGATGATATAGTGGGTTGTGGCAGATCCGTATTTATGAATGCGATCTTCCTGTTTTAATGCGGCAGATATGTATTTCATGTCCAGCGGAACAAGGAGAATTCGCCCTTTTGTAATATCCTCTTTCATTTTAGAGACATCGACGGATTTCACGACAGAGAAGGGGATTTCAATGTGTTTAAGGTAGTTTTGAACAGTCGGATACGGCCAGCCCGAACCGCCCGGGTCGTAATATTCCCTTGCCTGTTCAACGGTTTCGGGAAAATCTTTTTTGTACCATTCGGCGGCCATGACGCAGCAGGCGGGCCCGCAGTTCTTGCTCCCGTAGATACCGGTGTCAAATTGATCAATGTACCAATCATAATCCCGGTCGCTGCAGACATAACGGGTCTCTGTTCTCCCGAGTCCCCATGCTTTGAGATTTTCGCGGGAAATCGGAGTTCCGACATTTTTGCCGCAGCCCGCGACAAACAGCACTGCCGCCGCGAAAACCGACAGGAGTTTGACGGAGTTTTTCATGGCGGAACCTTCACTTTAAACTATCAGATGTGAATGGTCATGCCGTCATAGACGGGGATCATACCTTCGGGGGCAAGACGGGCGGTGCGCTCGGCGTGGGTGTCATGGTGCAGACCGCGGGACATATGCGAGAGATAGATTTTGGTGTCCGCTGTGGTAATGCCGAAAGAAGCGAATGACTTTAACATCATACGGATCATCGGGATGGAATTATGCTCGGCCATGCGGTAATCGCCGTCGTAGTCGCCGACGGTGGCATCAAGGATCATCGCGTCGAAAGCGGCGTTCTTGAGATAATAATAGCCCTTATTCAACATCCACGCGCCGTCGCAGCCGTAGAAAAACTTTTTTCCGCCGTGCTGAAAGATATAGTGGACGGGAAAAGCGTCGTGATTGGCTTCGATGGCGCTGACTGTGATGCCGCTGCAGTCGTATTCAGTCAGAGGAGCAATTCCGATTATCTGCGCGCCTGTCAGCTGCAAATCGGCATCGGCTCTGCACCGGATACGCAGCTTTGCGCCGTGCACAATCAATTCGGAGACGGCTTCGGGGCGGAAATGGTCATCGTGCAGATGGGTCAGAAAAATGTCGGTGACGGACGAAAGCGGGATTTTCAGGATATTCAGCGCGCCGACGGTGTGAGGCCCGCAGTCGATGAGAATATGACCGTTAACCAGTACCGACGAGCAGCGGCGGATGTCGCTGTCAAAGCGGTCTTTGCAGAAGGTTTCGAGTTCCGGGGAAAAATCGGCGGCGCCGGTGCCGAGGAAGGTGAGTTCGAATGACATTTGAAGTGGCCTCATACAGATGATATTTCCATATAGTATATGCGAATATAAATAATACAAAATGTTTAGTTATATCCGGCACTTTGGATGCAATCAGTATAGCTAATTGGCTGAAGGTTGTCAATCGAACGCTTTCGGTGTATAATAATGGGGAAAATTTAATGACCAACCGGTATATTTGATAAAAATAAAAATCTCTGCCGGGCGGTTATTGATAAAAGAAAGGTCTAATAAAAAGATGAAAAAATGTGTTCAGAGCGCTATGATTACCGATGTGATGGGACTGCGGGAGGGCTTCGCCGCGATCAAGCGGGCGGGGTTCGACGCGGTAGATTACAACATCGACATGCTCTATTCCTGGAACGAGATCATGAGCGGAAAACCCTCGGAAAAATTCAAAGACGAAAATCTGATACCGTTTATGACCGAAGTGCGCGACGCGGCTCGTGAAAACGGCGTCGAGTTCGGCCAGATGCACGCGCCGTTTCCCTCCTGGGTCGACGGCAACGGAAAAACCAGCAAAAACGTTTTCGAGACGATTGTCAAGAGCATCGAGATGTGCGAATTCTGCGGCTGCCCGCGCATCATCATCCACCCCGGTTTCGTCGGAAATCCTCATTCGCCGCTGACGAAAGAGCGCGAACATGAGGTCAACATCAAACTGTACACCGCTTTGATACCCTATTTGAAAAAGCATCATGTCATCTGCTGTTTGGAGAATATGTTCCGGTATGACAGCGAAAAAAAGCACATCTATGCGGGAATCTGCTCCGACGTCAAAGAGGCGATTGCTTTCATCGACGAGCTGAACGGAATTGCCGGGGAGCGGTTGTTTGGGTTCTGCCTGGACACCGGCCATCTGAACCTGATCGGCGCGGACCAATATGAATTTATTCTGGCGCTCGGAGACCGCCTCGAGACGCTGCACATTCAGGACAATCACGGCACCGAAGACGAGCATATCGCTCCGTATATGGGCAACATCATCTGGGACCGCTTCTGCAAGGGGCTGCGCGACATCGGCTATAAGGGCAATCTGAGCTTCGAGACCTATAACGCGCTCAATCTCTATCCGGTTGAACTTCGGGAGAGCATCCTGAAGCTGCTCGGCGACACCGCGGAGCATTTCAGGAGAAAAGTCCGGGATTGACCGAAAACCACTTCCCATACCAACTTTTTTATGTTATAATGACTGCGCCATACAAAGTACCGCTATTAATTAAACAGGAGGAACACGACATGAAAAAATGGATTTCTCTCATTCTCGCGCTTGTCCTGATGGTGATGCTGCCCGGCTGCGGTTTGCTGCGCAGAATTGTCTCCAATGCGGGGAAAGCTGTATCGGAGATCACCGAATCCGGCGAACCATCCGAACCGGAAACCGAAAGTTCCGCCGAAACAGTCAGTAATTATGATTACAGCGCCACAGACACCATTTACGGGCAGATGTCCGCTTCTGAAAAACAGGCGTTTATCGAACAGGCCAAGCTCTCCGGTACCGATGTCACTTTCAATGCGGACGGAAGCACGACGTTTACTTATGAGGACGGCTCTGTCACAAAGCAAAACGCCGACGGAACCTGGACGTATTCTGACGAAGACGGGACGGCAACCACGCAGTTCGGCGGGGAATGGCCGGACAACGAATTCACCCGTCTGGTTCCGAAACCCGATTTCGGAGAGTTGTTCGGAGCGGTCACGGAAGAAAAATCCTTCATCGTGATGTTCACAAACCCCGATTTGAACAAGATGCGCGCCTATATCCAAGCCGTGAAAGCCAAAGGCTTTACCATCGACGCGGAAAATACAGACGAGACTGCGTTCGGCGTCACCGTATTGAGTTATAAAGCGAAAAACGCCGCCGGCTTCGAGGTCACGGTAGCAAGCGCGGCGGGCGTGAACAGCATCTCGATATCGAAGGAATAATTAAAGGGATAAAGTACTGCAGCGCGGCATTGCCGCGCTGTTTTTTTCTGATCAACATTTTATACATGTTGATTTTCCCGAGGATTGAATTATAATAAAAGCAATGTTTTGCCTGAAGAGAAAGGATTCATTTATGATCAACGAAAAGCCCCGCGTTCATCTCATCGGAAACGCGCACCTTGACCCCGTGTGGCTTTGGCGCTGGCAGGAAGGCTACGCCGAGATCAAGGCGACTTTTCAGAGCGCGCTCGACCGCATCGGGCAGTTCGACGATTTTATCTTCACCACGGCCTGCGCGGCTTATTACCGGTGGATCGAGGAATCCGAGCCCGAGATGTTCGAAAAAATCAAAGCCGCCGTCAAAGCGGGGAAATGGTGTGTCGTGGGCGGGCAGTGGATTCAGCCCGACTGCAACATCCCCTCGGGAGAGAGTTTCGCGCGCCATGCGTTATACAGCCAGCGGTATTTTGAGAAGTCACTCGGCGTGAAAGCCAAAATCGGCTATAACGTCGATTCGTTCGGCCATAACGGCAACCTCCCGCAGATTTACAGAAAAAGCGGCATCGAGGCCTATGTGATGATGAGACCGCATAACGGCCTTGAAAAGCAATACCCGTTCCCGGACGGCGTACCGTTTTTATGGGAAGGGGTGGACGGAACCCGTCTCCCGACGTTTCATATCCCGCTCGGGTATTGCAACAGGTTGTCCGAGGATCATCTCAAATGGATCGAAAAGATCGCCGCGGAGGGCGGACGCTGCGAATCCATGGCTTTTTACGGCGTCGGAAATCACGGCGGCGGCCCGACGGTAAGCAATATCGAGTTGATTCATCAGGCGCAAAAAGAGGACAGGCCTGTCGAATATGTCATCTCTTCACCCGAGCGGTATTTTACCGAAGTGATGAAGAAGGCAAAAGACAAACCGCTTCCGGTGCTAAAGGGCGATCTGCAGCACCATGCGAGCGGCTGTTATTCGACGCATGTCGAGACCAAGTTTTTAAACAGAAAATCCGAACAGACGCTGATGGCCGCCGAGAAATGCGCGGTTTTGGCGAATCGGAAACTCGGATTGAACTATCACGGCGAGCGTCTTGAAAAGGCCTGGGAAAAGGTTCTTTTCAATCAGTTCCACGACATCATGGGCGGCTGCTCGATCAAGGATGCCTATGCCGACGCGCGGGATTTCTACGGCGAGGCGCTTACGGCTGCCGCCGAGACCTATAATATGGCGCTGCAAAAAATTTCGTGGGCGGTTGACACCGACCGCGGCTTCCGCTGTCTGTCAAAAGACATGAGTTCGCGGCTGTGGGAAATGGACAACAAGGGCGTGCCGGTGGTGGTCTATAACCCGCTGTCGTGGCCGGTGCATACGACGGTTCAGATCAATCGAAGCGGGCTTGCCGGTGTGACCGATGAGCAGGGCTGCGCGATTGCGTTCCAAAAGGTGCGCGGCCCGCAGCTGAACGGCGCAAACGATATGCACAACGTGATTTTCCGCGCCGATTTGCCCGCGATGGGTTACCGCACTTACTGGGTATACCTTGAAGAGAGCAAGCCCGCGCAGAAGCCGCTTCCGCTCAAAGCGACCGAGTATTATATGGAGAACAATTTCATCCGCATCGAATTCGACCGTGCGACGGGATTTTTAAAGAGCGTCTATGACAAGGTTTCGGGGAAAGAACTGCTTTCGGGCGCAGGAGCCAAGCCGGTCGTGGTTGATGAGACCGAACTCGACACCTGGGCGCATCATGTGTTCACGTTCCGAAACGACATCGGGGTCTTTGAAAAATCCGAGATCCGCGTGATTGAAAACGGACCGGTTCGGGCAAGGGTGTTGGTCAAATCAGTTTACGGGCCTTCCAGCGAGCTCGCGCAGATATTCACGCTTTATGCCGACGGAACCGATGTCGAAGTAGACGCCAAACTGCACTGGAAAGAAAAACACAAGATGCTGAAACTCGCTTTCGAAACCAAGACCGTTGACCCGAAAGCGGTTTTTGAGATTCCGTACGGATTTATCACCAAACGGCCCGACGGCAAAGAACAGCCCGCTCAGTGCTGGGCGGCGGCTGAGGATGGCATTCGCGGCCTCGCCGTCATCAATAACGGCAAATACGCCTATGACGTCAAAGAGTGTGAAATCCGTCTGACCGTTGTGCGCGGCGCGATCTATGCCGACCATTTCGGCATGGCGGTCCGCGACGATCTGTGCGATTATCAGGAGCAGGGCGAGCACACGTTCAAATATATCATCAAACCGTATGCGGGTTCGTTTGCCGACGCAAAAGTCGTTCGGCGGGCGTGGGAGCTCAACAGCCCCGCGGTTCATGTGATGGAGACCTATCACAAGGGAAAACTGCCGCAGACCCTGGAAAGCGTCGAAATCGACAACGAAAACGTAATTTTGTCGACGCTCAAACAAGCCGAGGACGGAGACGGCGTGATTGTACGGCTGTATGAATGCAACGGGAAAGGCGGCGCGGTCTGCGTGAAATTACCGTGGTTAGGAGCAGAGATCAAAACGACGTTAGGCTCGTGCGAGATTAAAACGTTCAAAGTCAAAGCTGACGGTAAAACTGAAGAAGTTAATCTGATAGAAGAATAAAGGCAGGTTGCTCACGAGAAAGGAAATTGAGATGGAAGACAAAAAGGTCCGCGTTCATCTGATCGGAAATGCGCATCTCGACCCCATTTGGCTCTGGCGCTGGCAGGAAGGGTACGCTGAGATCAAGGCGACTTTTCAAAGCGCGCTCGACCGGATCGAACAATTCGACGATTTTATCTTTACCACGGCTTGTGCAGCCTATTACAAGTGGATTGAGGACTCCGAGCCGGAGATGTTCGATAAAATCAAAGCTGCCGTCCAAGCGGGGAAATGGTGCGTGGTCGGCGGATGGTGGATTCAACCCGACTGCAACATCCCGTCGGGCGAGAGTTTTGTGCGGCAAGCTCTTTACAGCCAGCGTTATTTCCAAAAGACATTCGGCTTAAAAGCCAAGATCGGTTATAACATCGACTCGTTCGGCCACAACGGCAATCTGCCGCAGATCTATGCAAAAAGCGGTTTCGAGGGCTATGTGATCATGAGGCCCGAAAACGGGGTTGAAAAACATTATCCGTTCCCCGAAGGCATGCCGTTTTATTGGGAAGGCGTGGATGGGACGCGGCTTTTGACTTATAAAATTCCGCGAAAATGTTTTGTCGGCGCGGTGAACGAAGAACATCCCGGTAATTTTGAAAAAGTCGCTTCGGAGAGCGGCCGGAGCGAGCTGATGGCATTTTTCGGCGTTTGCAATCACGGCGGCGGTCCGACGATCGAAAGCGTCGAGCTGCTGCGCAGGGCGCAGCAGGCGGAGGCAATGGTCGAATTTATCTTTTCCTCGCCGGATCGGTATTTTGCGGAAATCCGAAAAAAAGAAGACAGTGAGCCGTTTGCGGTGTTGAAAGGCGATTTGCAGCATTTTGCGAGCGGGTGTTACTCCACGCACAGCACGACCAAATATCTTAACCGCAAATCCGAACAGACGCTGATGGCCGCAGAAAAATGCGCTGTGCTGGCGGATAAGACGCTCGGGTTAAAATATGACTGCGAACGGCTTGAAAAAGGTTGGGAAAAGATGCTGTTCAACCAATTCCACGACGTGATGGGCGGCTGCTCGATCAAAGCTGCTTATGAAGATACCGACGAATTCTACGGTGAGGCGCTGACGATCGCGTCCGAGACCTATAATATGGCCTTGCAAAAAATTTCGTGGGCGGTCGACACCGAACGGGGTGTGCGGTATCTGTCAAAAGATATGGACGGCGCCATTTGGGAGATGGAGAACAAAGGCGCCCCGGTCGTCGTATATAACCCGCTTTCCTGGCCGGTGCGCGCTGCGGTGCATCTGAACAAGGACAAGATTGCGGGTTTGACCGATGAAGCGGGGAATGCGATTGCTTTCCAAAAAGTTCGTGACCCGCAGTTTCACGGCGCGGGCGGGCGGTATTCGACGCTGTTTCGCGCCGATCTCCCGGCGATGGGCTACCGCACCTACTGGGTCTATCTGAAAGAATCCAAACCGGCGCCGAGGCCGCTTCCGCTTCGGGCAACCGAATTTTATATGGAAAACAATTTTATCCGGATTGAGTTCGACCGCAAAACCGGATTTTTAATGAGCATTTATGACAAGGTCAGCGGGCGGGAACTGCTTGCGGGTGCGGGCGCAAGACCGGTCGTGATTGACGAAACCGAACTCGATACCTGGGGAATCGGCGTTTTCAGCTTCAGAAATGAGATCGGTGTCTTTGAAAAAGCCGAAATTCGCGTTCTCGAAAACGGCCCGGTCCGCGCCCGTGTGATGGTTCGGTCGGTCTTCGGACCGGTCAGTGAACTTGAACAGATTTTCACGCTCTATCCCGACGGAACCGACGTCGAGGTCGAGGCGAAGGTGTTTTGGAAAGAAAAGCACAAGCTGCTCAAATTGGCTTTCGAGACTAAGACGAGCGGCCCGAAAGCGGTTTACGAGATCCCGTACGGCTTTATCACAAAGCAAGCGGACGGGATGGAAGAACCCGCGCAGAGCTGGGCGGCCGTCGAGGACGGAAAACAAGGCCTTGCGATTCTCAACAACGGAAAATATGCCTATGATATCAAGGAAAATGAGATTCGTCTGACCGTGCTGCGCGGCGCGGTCTATGCGGAAGCGGCGTACAACATTCCTTTCCGTGATGATTTGTGCGAATATCAGGAACAAGGGGAGCACACGTTTAAGTATATCATCAAACCGTATACGGGTTCGTTTGCCGATGCCGGAGTGGTTCGGCGCGCGTGGGAGCTCAACAGCCCTGCGGTTCATGTGACGGAGACCTATCACAAAGGAAAGATGCCTCAGACCTTCGGCGGCGTTGAAATCGACAATGAAAACGTAATTTTATCGGCGATGAAAGAGGCCGAGGACGGGGACGGCGTGATCGCGCGGCTCTACGAATGCAACGGCAAAGGCGGCGCGGCCTGCGTGAAATTGCCGTGGCTCAACACGGAAATTAAAACTTCATTCGGCCCGTGCGAGATCAAGGCGTTTAAAATCACAGACGGGAAAGTCAAAGAAGTCAATTTGATCGAAGAGTAAAAGCAAGAAATAAACCGGCAGCTATGGCTGTCGGTTAATTTCTTTAAGATCTTAGGAACAGTGAAGAGTGAAAAATTTAATACCGCGCGGCGATATTATTAGAACCACCCATCGCAGTTCTGCCATGCCACCCCTCAAAGTAAGGAATTATATATCACTTTGCACTTTTCATTGCGAGCTGTCAACTAGACGATAGCGATTGCCCGCACCAACGAGGCTTCGGCTTCGAGGGCGAGGGGAAAGGCGCTGAATTTGAACGGGCCGCGCAGTTGTTCAAGGTCTCTCAGGTTTTCGACGATGCAGATATCGTGTTCGAGTAAATACAAATGCACCGTGAACGGCAGAGCATCGGGGGACGGGAAGTCGAGGCCGATTAATTTGACCCCGGCGGAAGCCAGTTTTTCGGCGGCGCTCATGTCGAGCATGGGGTGAGCGGTAAAGTATTCGGGTTTGCCGAAGGCCTTGTCCCAGCCGGTGAAAAACAGCGGGATATATCCCGGGATCAAATCAAAATCGGCACAGGTGATGACCGTTTTGCCGCGTACGTCAAGCACCTGCCCGTCGCCGAAAAAGCGGTCCGGCGGAAAATCGGCACAGGTCGTGCCGCCGAACAACTGATGCATCGGCAGATCGACATGGGTGCCGTTATGCAGACAGCCGCTGATTTTATAAGAGACATAACCGATCGTGCCTTCGCGTTTAGTCAAACGAAAATCCGGGTCGCCGGGGTAAGCCGGCGTATTGTCGGTGAGACGGTGGGATAGATCGAGAATCATTTTTCGGGTTTTTTGGCGCCGAAGGTGAACCAGACGCCGGCGGGTTCGGGAAATTCGGTCGGGTCAGCAAGCAGTTCTTTATAATTCGCGCTGACTTTTTTGAACGCCGCGACAAATTGGTCGATGAGCGCTTTGTTGTATTTTTTAACCCACGGAACCGAATAGATTTGGCTGTTGATCGCGGCTGAGACCGGAAGGGATGCGGTGGCTTCGCGCACATCGGTCTCGGTGAAAGCGATGCGGGTCGGTTTTCCGTCGCGGTAGAGATCGGCGGTCTGCATCATCGGGTGGGTGTGAAGCGGGCGGTTGGCGCCTGGGTTGACATCGGGCACACCCTCGGCGCGCACGGCGGCGCAGAATTTGGCGATCGGAAGGCCGCCGAGTTCTTCGGCTTTATAGAGTCCGTGGGCGTAGTACCAGCCCGCCATGGTCGAGCCGGTCTTTTCGTCGACGCGGTGGGCGCGGATGCCGGGAGTGCCTTCGAGCTGATCCCAGAAATAATTCATCGCCTTGCGGATTTCAACGCAGCGCTCGTCGTAGTATTTCAATTGGATCAGGCCGACGGCTGAGGACATCTGATGGACTCTGCCCTTGACACTTCCGAGCGGAAGGCCGACCAGCGGGAGCAGATCCGGTTCGGTGATGTTGTCGGTATTATTTCTCTCGTAATGCCCGTAGACCAGCGCGCGCTCATAAGACCTGCGGTCGTTCGTGACAAAGATGCCGGCTTCCCCGATGGCGAACGATTTTCCGCTCATCAGGCTCATAGCGGCGACGTCGCCGAAAGTGCCGAGCTTTTTACCTTTATACAGGCCGCCCTGGGCGTGTGAGACGTCTTCGATGACCTTGATGTTGTGTTTTTTCGCGATGGCCATAATCGCATCCATATCGGCGGGATGGCCTATGTAATGGACAACCATGACCGCCTTGGTGTTCGGGGTGATGCGGCGCTCAAAGTCTTTCGGATCGATGCAGAGGGTGTTCGGGTCGACGTCGCAGAATACCGGCGTCGCGCCGAATAAGTAGGCTTGAATGCAGGAAGCCCAATAGGTCAGCGACGGGCAGATCAGCTCGTCGCCGCGCCCGAGCCCGACGGAAAACATCGCGGCCGCAAGCGCCATCGTGCCGCTGGTGTAGCCGACCGCATATTTCAAACCCATCCATTTGGCGAATTCATTTTCGAATTTGATCGTGATATCCGTGCCGCTCATAGCCGCACGATGGAGTACGTCCAGAATCGCTTTTTCCTCTTCTTCGCCGTAGATCGGCCAGCGCATCTCCTCCGCGAAATCGAGGGTTACGGTTTTCGGGCCGCCCAAAAATGCCGGTTTGCTCATAAAAGCACCTCCGTGATGAATTAAGCTCAGTATATCAGATGCCGAGAGATTTGACAATGCCAAAATTATGTTGCGGCAATATCTCCCGGATGATATAATCATCTTCGGATGAAAGGGGATCTTTATGGCTGAACCCGACAAAAACCGATGCGGCGAGGCGAGATGGACCGGGGGGTTATCCCGCAACCGTTTTATGCAGGAGTTTATCAGGCATACGCTCGGAGTCTATATCAGGAAAAAATTTAATTTCCGGTTTGAAAAATATACGCCCAAAGAAGGGGCGTTTTTACTGCTGATCAATCATACCAATGACTGCGACCCGTTCTTGGCCTCCTTATTGCTGCCGGGCTATATCCGTTTTGTGGCGACCGAACAATTGACCGAAGGGCCCGCCGGAAAACTTGTTTCGTTTCTGGTCAATCCGATCCCGCGAAAAAAAGGCGCAAGCGCCGACGATACCGTGCAATACATCCGGATCAATCTGCGGCTCGGCATCAGCGTAGCGATGTTCCCCGAGGGGGTCGTCTCGGTCAATGGGCAGAGCGGGTATTTTTCCCCGCGGACGGGTGATTTGGTAAAAAACAGTGCCGGCGGGTTAATCACCTGCCGCATCACAGGCGGATATCTCTGTTATCCGGTATGGGCAAAACACCCGAGACGCGGACCCGCCGAGGGGAAAATCGTGCGTGAATACACGCGTGAAGAGCTTGACAAAATGAGCGTTGACGAGATCAACGCGGCGATTGCGGGAGATCTATACGTCAACGCTTATGAGGAGCAGAGCAAAAACCCAAAACGTTATCGCGGCAAATCGTTTGCGGAAGGGTTGGAGAATGCGTTGTTCGTCTGTCCGAAATGCCATGGAGTCGGGACGATGCACAGCAAAAAAAACGATTATTTCTGCGATTGCGGTTATCGGGTCACACTCGGCGAAAATGGATTTTTTATCGGGCAGGATATCGTTTTCAACAATGTTTTGGACTGGGATCTGTGGCAGCGGGAATATATCAAAGAGCAGATTCCGATATGGAAGCAGGATCATATCCTGCCGATTACCGCTGATGGCGGGCAATCGCACAAAGGGCTGAAGTTGCTCGGGACTTCGGGCGGAAAGCGACGTCACCCCTTGATCAAAGACCTGCGGATTCGGCTATACAGCGATCGGTTGGAATTCTCCGACGGCGAAAAAGCGAGGTGTTTTATGATGTCCGAAATCGGAAGGATGGCAAGCCACCGCTCGAGCAGGTTGCTGTTCACCTGCGGCGGACGGTATTACGAGGCTGCGTCAAAACATGAATGGCCGGTGTTTAAATATGTGGCGCTTTGGCGATTTTTGACGGGAAGGCATTACTTATAAACAAAGAGCGCCGGATGGCGCTCTTTTTATAATAGACCACCCCGGCACTTCGTGCCACCCCTCCAAAGAGGGGAATTTTTGGGGTATTTCATTTTACTTTACACGGTTAAAAATAGGTTTCCATCAGCGTTTCCACCCAGTTGGGGGTGGAGGCGTCTTTTTTGTCGTATTGCGGATAGTAGGGCTTGATATCGAGCACCGGAGTGCCGTCGATGGCGTCGAGACCCTTTACGGTTAAAATATTCTTATCTACACCGATAATCTCAACAGCGGTAATGCCGATCGGGTTGGGACGGTCTTTGGCGCGCTGGGCGAAAATGCCGATCATCGGCATATCGTCGCGGCCCTGCGGTCTGCGGACGAGGTGTTTTTCGGGGATAAATTTGGCCTCGTTCAGATGAAATATGATGAGGGTATGGCTGAATTCGGCCAAACCGGTCAGCCCTTTTTCATATTCGGGGGCGAGGACGATTTGTGAAATGACGGTGCCCCAGTCGCGGTCGACCTTTTCGGTCACAGGGCATTTTACGGTTCCGATGGGTGTAAACATAGAAATTTCCTCATCTGCCGGGAATGGCCACAACCATTCTGGCATCCGGTTATAAATGCCCCTTTGTTAAAGAGGGGAAGCGCTTGTCAAACAAACGCAATGGAATTCTTTTATATTATCAACAATGAATCCCACCACCACTGCGGTGGTCCCCCTCCCTTTAACAAGGGAGGTAAAGTTTATAATGTCACTTCTTTGCCGGTTTTGATCGACTGGTCGACTGCCCAGAGGACGTTGACGGCTTCTTTCATGTGGGACTCGGAGAGCAGCGTCTTTTTGGCTTCGATGGCTTTGGCGAATTCCGAGAAGCCGTAAAAATAACTGCCGGGGATGTCGAAATCGCGGTAATCGGTCTCTTTTCCGAGGTGCATCATCACACGGTAGCGGTAGTTGTCGCTGACAAAGTGCAAAACGCAGTCCTTATCGGCATATTTCAAAATCGCGGTGGCATTCTTGCCGTCGGAGGCACCGAAAACGCTCTTGACGCCGTAACCGAAGACCTCAAGCGCGCACTCGACGAGATGCTGGCTGTAAAAGAAGAGGTTGCCGTAATCGTTTTCCATCGAGACCGCGTAAGTCATCGAGCCGCCTTTGAATTGGTCGCCCGCGGCTTCGACCGCCTTTTTGCAATCTAAAATTGCGGGGACATATTTGACCGTCGAGCCCCCGGCGAGCACCGCGCCGCTCTTTTTGGCTGCGGCAAAGATCGCATCGGTCTCTTTCGGGTTTATGGTGAACGGTTTGTCGATCCAGGTCGGCATCCCCTTTTCGATGAACGGCAGCGCGTACTTGGCGTGCAGATCGCCGTGCCGCCAGACCACCATCACACCGTCGACTTTTTCAAAAAGGTCTTCGGGGGTTTTGGCGATATAGGGGATTTTTCCGACTTCGGCGACTTCCTTGTTGCGCTTTTCGTCGGTGCCGTAGATGGCGGCGACTTTGTAATCCGGGAACGGAAACATCGCGTTGCCCGACGCTTTCAGATCGGGGCAGAGCAGGCGCGCCTGCGGGTCGTTGGGGTCGAGGCCGACGTTGAGCAGTTTGGAGAACGCGTCGGCATGGGAGTTGTCCGAGCCGATAATTCCGATTTTGAACATGGTTACTTCGGTCCTTTCAAATTTGTAGAATATATGTTGAAATCCCTCCACCGCTTCGCGGTCCCCTTCCCTTTGACAAGGGAGGCAATAAAAAAATTCACATTTTTAACGCTTCTCTGTTATCGCGGTAGTACGTCCAACCGGACCAGATGGTCAAGGCGATCATGATGCATGCGGTGACCATGATGATAATGTTAAAAATCGGCGCAAAGGTATCGGCGTAAAAAGCGCTATTTTCCGGGAGCCGAAGATTATCGGTAAAAAACATCGAGAACAATTCAAAGCCGATATAGATGCACTGGAAGGTGGTTTTGAGTTTTCCCCAGATGTTGGCGCCGATTACTTTGCCCGAACCGCTGACGGCAGTCAGCCGCAGACCCGTCACGAGGAGTTCGCGCCAAAGCACCACGCAGGCCACGACGACCGGTAAAATCGCCGAATTGCTGAGCGCGGCAATGGCAATGAGTGCCGTGAGAGTGATGAGTTTGTCGGCGAGCGGGTCCCAGAACTTGCCGAACGCGGTCACAATATTATATTTGCGCGCGATACGCCCGTCGAGCAGGTCGGTGACCATTGCCACCGTGAAGATAAGGCCTGCCCAGAGGACATTCAACGGGATGTCGCCGACAAGCAGAAAAAACAGAAAAAACGGCACGCACAAGATCCGGAATACCGTCAGTCTGTTCGGAAGATTCATTTTTTCTTTTTTGGTTTCCATCTTAATATTCACATCTCCCCTATCAGATCCAAACCGATTGCCCCGGTCAATTTTACGTTGACCCTGTCGCCGGGATGCAGATTCTTTGCTTTGAAAAAAATCTTTCCGTCGACTTCGGGCGCGTCGGCGTCGCTGCGCCCGAACCACCGCTCGGCGTAACGGTCATAGCCCTCGACCAATACCTCGACTGTCTGCCCGATCTTTTCGCGGTTTTTTTGCTCCATGATCTCATTTTGCGTGAGCATAATGAGCTTCATACGGCTGTTCGCAGTCCGTTCGGCACAGGCACCGGGTAAGGATGCGGCGGGCGTTCCCTCCTGCGGGGAAAAGACAAAACAGCCGAGCCGGTCAAACCTGGCGGCTTTGACGAAATTCAATAATGTTTCGAACGCGGCTTTGTTCTCGCCCGGGAATCCGACCATCACGGTCGTGCGCAGGGTGACACCGGGGATGCGTGCGCGCAATTTTTCGACCAGCGCCAGCAGTGTTTTATCGTTCCCGCGCCGGTTCATCAGCTTTAAAACCGTTTCGTCGGCGTGCTGAAGCGGAAGATCGATATACTTGACAACCTTGGGATTGTTTGAAAAACAATTGATGATTTCGTCGCTGATACGGTCGGGGTAGAGATACATGATGCGGATTTTTTTCAGGGCTTCGATTTTTGAAAGAGCTTCCACCAGTTCGGGGAGCGCCTGTCTGCCGTAGAGGTCTTCGCCGTAGCGGGTCGTGTCCTGCGCGATCAAAATCAGTTCGCTGACGCCGCCGTCGGTGAGTTCTTTTGCTTCGGCGGCCAGATCGGGGATCGGGACCGAGCGGAATTTGCCTCGAATGAACGGGATGGTGCAATAACTGCAGCGGTTGTCGCAGCCGTCGGCGATTTTCAAGTACGCCCAGCCGTCGGGGGTCGAGCGGATGCGGTCTCCGGTCAGAATCAATTGTTCCGGCTCATTGGTCTTATATAGCTTTTTACCTGCCGCAGCGGCTTTGACGGCTTCGCAGACGGCGTCGTTATTGCCGGGGGAAATGATGCAGTCGACCTCGGGCAGTTCTTTTTTGATCTCGTCGGCATAACGCTGCGCCATGCACCCGGTCACGACGATGCCCTTGAGGCGCCCCTCTTTTTTGAGCGCGGCGTATTCGAGGATGGTGTCAATACCCTCCTGCTTGGCAGCGTCGATAAAAGCGCAGGTGTTGACGATGACCACATCGGCACCGGCGACGTCCGCGAGGATATTGATCCCGTTTGTATACATCTTGTATAGGATGCGTTCGGCGTCCACGAGGTTTTTGGCGCACCCGAGGGTTACGAGTGCCGCGTTAATCGCCATTGAGTTGTTCTCCGTCCGTGTATTTTGATAATGCGCTTTTGATGTCGTCCCAGCGAAAGCCGAGACGGGCAAGCGCCTGAGCGGCCTTTTTCGGGCCGTCTTCTTTTTGCAGTTTCATGCGGTACCGCCCTTCGAGCAAGGCGGAAATTCGTTCTTTGGGGTCGCTGTCAAGGTCGGCGACGGCATTTCGAGCGGTCTCGGGGTCAATGCCCTCCGAGACGAGCGTATAAATTGCCGTCTGTTCCGACAGCTTTTTGACTGTGATCAGTTGCCCGGCTCTGCGGGCTGCGTAGGCGGCATCGTCGAGATAACCGTCGCTTTCGAGCCCGTCGACAACGGCTTGGGCGATTTCTTCATCCTCGCCGAGTTTTTTCGCAAGTCCGCGCTTTGAATAATCTCTGAGGCCGAGATAATAATACGCCCGCCGCAGATAATCCTCGGTCAGACAGCGCCTGCGGAAATTCACAAGTTCGGTTTCGGTGAGTTCGTCGCCGTCGGAATAGCCCTGTTTTTGCACCACGGGCGCATAAGCGGTGAAGAGCGGTTCGCCGTCCGCCGACACAGTCAGGCTTTGTTTTTGTTTTTGAAACGAGAGCCTGAATTTATTCATCGTCGACCGTGATATCGATGTCTACCCGCTTCTTGGGCTTTTCCGCGGCCTCTTCGTCCGATTCGGCGGTAACAGCTTTGATGCCGCCTTTTTGAGCGGATTTCGGGGAAGCGGCTTCTTTTTTAATGGCCTCGCGCACGAGTTTATAGATCTCCTCATAGAGCGCCTTGTCGTTCAATAACAGTTCCTTGACGTTGTCGCGGCCCTGCCCGAGGCGATTCTCTTTATAGGAAAACCAGGTGCCGGCGCGCTGGATGACGTCATATTTGACGGCGTTGTCGAGCACTTCGCCCTCTTTGGAGATGCCTTTGCCGTACATGATGTCAAATTCGGCCTCCCGAAACGGCGGCGCGACTTTATTCTTGACGACTTTGGCTTTGGTGCGGTTGCCGATGACGGTCGTGCCGTCTTTGATGGCGTCGCTGCGGCGAACGTCGATGCGCACAGAGGCGTAAAACTTCAGCGCGCGGCCACCGGTCGTGGTCTCGGGGTTGCCGTAGCCGCCGACTTTTTCGCGCAGCTGATTGATAAAGACGACAATACAGTTATTATGTGAGGTCACGCCCGCGATTTTGCGCATGGCCTGGCTCATCAGGCGGGCATGCATGCCCATGGTCGCATCGCCCATGTCGCCCTCGATTTCGTTGCGCGGAACCAAAGCCGCAACCGAGTCGATGACAATGGTATCGACAGCGCCGGAGCGGATCAGCTGCTCGGTGATCTCGAGCGCCTGTTCGCCGTCGTCGGGCTGGGAGATTAAGAGATTATCCGTGTCAACGCCGAGGTTTTTGGCATAGGACGGGTCGAGCGCATGTTCCGCGTCGATGAAAGCCGCTTGTCCGCCGGCAATTTGGGTTTCGGCGATGATATGTAACGCAAGCGTGGTTTTGCCCGAAGATTCGGGTCCGTAAATCTCAATGATTCTGCCGCGCGGGATGCCTCCGACGCCGAGCGCGATATCGAGGTTGAGGGAGCCGCTCGAGACGATGTCGATTTTTTTATCGGCGGGATCGCCGAGTTTCATAATAGCGCCTTTTCCAAAGCGTTTTTCGATTTTGGCAAGCGCCGTTTGCAATGCAGCCGCTCTTTGATCGTTGTCTGCCATTTTTATGTCCATCCTTTCGTTGGGCTTCTTATCCGTTAAATTCTGATAAAATTATACCATGCCGGCGCTTCGGTGACAAGAGATTTTTCGGAAAAGGCTTTGTTTTCCGCGCTTTTCCGACAGATCTGAAATGTAAAATTAAAAGGCGGTGAAATGCGGTTTTATACGTTGAAACTGAATAAAACGACGTCTCCGTCGCATGACGTATTCTTTTCTCTCACTGCGCATGAGATCCTTCTCCGAAAGAGAAGGGATCACACATTAAAGCGGAATAAAACGACGTCTCCATCCTGCATGACGTATTCTTTTCCCTCACTGCGGACCAAGCCCTTTTCTTTGGCCGCCGCGATTGAACCGTTTTTGATCAATTCGTCAAATGAAATAACCTCGGCGCGAATGAACCCGCGCTCGAAATCGGAGTGGATTTTACCGGCGGCCTGCGGCGCTTTGGTGCCTTTTTTAATCGTCCACGCGCGCACCTCGGGCTGTCCGGCGGTGAGATAGGAGATCAGGCCGAGCAGATCGTAGGCCTCTCGCACCAGACGGTCGAGACCCGATTCGTCCATGCCGAGATCGGCTAAAAACAGAAGCTTTTCGTCCGGGGTAAGTTCGGTGATCTCCTCTTCGAGTTTGGCGCAGATGGGAAGCACTTTGCTGCCGGTTCTTGCGGCGAGTTCGCGCAGTTTGATGAGGCCTTTGTTTTCGGTCTCGGATTTAAAATCGGCTTCGGACAGGTTTGCCGCATAGATCATCGGCTTGCTGCTTAAAAGGCCGGAATTATTCAGCCAATAATCCTCGTCCTCTCCGGTTGTCTCAAACGAATAAGCGGGCTTGCCGTCCTCGAGGTGTTTCGCGAGCCGCATGAAAAAATCGGCTTCGACGTCGTATTTCTTGTCGCCCTTTGCGCTCTTTCGGGCTTTGTCTTCGCGCCGCGAAGCCAGCTCGAGATCAGCGAAAATGAGTTCGAGATTGACGATGTCGACGTCGCGCATCGGATCGACGCTGCCTTCGACGTGGATGATCTCGGTGTCTTCAAAACACCGGACGACTTGCACGATGGCGTCGACTTCACGGATGTTGGCTAAAAATTTATTGCCGAGTCCCTCGCCCTTGGAAGCGCCGCGTACAAGACCCGCGATGTCGAGAAACTCAATGACGGCGGGAGTGTTTTTGAGGGGACTGTAAATTTTCGCGAGCGCGTCGAGGCGTTTGTCCGGAACGGCTACGACGCCGATGTTCGGTTCAATCGTGCAAAACGGATAATTGGCCGCCTGAGCGCCCGCGTTGGTGATGGCGTTGAACAAGGTGCTTTTTCCGACATTCGGAAGTCCGATGATTCCGACTTTCATTTTTTAAATCTCCGTAGCAAAACATTAATTTTTTAATCACTTTATCATCACAAAACCGCGTGATAATTCCATTATACAACGTCTGCGGGGTGTTTTCAAGCGCCGTCGAAAAGCATAAGCGCGCATATCCGATGCATATTACCCGCAGCGGAAGTCAAAAATCGTTTCGGAGGTATGACAGATGGCATTTTTCGAAGAAAACAACGGCGGAACCAACGAACCCAAAAAGCCGGATGAGAATATGTCCCCGAATCCGTCCGCGGATGCTGTGAATCCGGTGGATTCGGCGAATCCGGTAAATCCGGTGTTCGAACCGGTTCCGGAGTCCGGCAGACCGTCGGTTGGGTTTTTGGCGGATTCGCAGCCGAACCCGCAGCAATTCCAGCCGCAGCAGCCCCAGCCCTATTATGTCCCGCAGCAGCAGCCGCAAAATCCCAAGGACAGCAAAGACAAGGGCAGAAAACTCTCAAAGGGCAGCAAGATCTTCATTTCGGTGATTGCGGTTGTCACATGTCTTGTCATGATCGGCTCCGCCATCGGCGTTGCGGGCGCGCTCAAGGGCAATCTTGTTAACAATCCCGCCGTGAGCACCCCGACCGACAACAATACCGTCAGCGCGCCGAACGTCACACTCGACACGCTGATCACGAGGGAGAGCGCAAATAACCTCTCGGTCGAAGCGGCTTATAATAAAGCCGTTCAATCGGTTGTCGGCATCAAGACTTATGTCATGAGCAGCATTGATGTCTATGCCGAAGGCACCGGCATGATCATCTCGAACGACGGATACATCCTGACCTGTTATCATGTGGTCGCGGACAGCAACAGCGTCACCGTCACGACCAACGACGGAAACACATATGAGGCAACCTTGGTGGCTTACGATGCCAATACCGATATCGCCATTCTCAAAATTAAGGCGACCGGCCTGACACCGGTTGAATTCGGCTCGAGCGATAAGGCCGGCGTCGGCCAGTTCGTGCTCGCGGTCGGCAACCCCGGCGGCGAACAGCTTTCGAGCTCGCTGACTTTCGGCGTGCTCTCGGGTAAAAAACGCGAGAGCTCTCTGGCCGGTTACAATACCCTGCTCCAGTTCGACGCGGCAGTCAACCCCGGCAACTCCGGCGGGCCGTTAGTGAACCTCAGCGGCCAGGTGATCGGCCTGGTCTCCTCCAAAATCGCCGAGATCGAATACGAGGGCATCGGCTTTGCGATTCCGTCCGACGAAATGCTCCCGATCATTGATAATCTGATGAAAAACGGTTATGTCACCGGCAGAGTCCGGCTCGGCATCACCGTCAGCGAATATGAGAGTTACATCGTCACAGCCAACAATCTGCCCGGCAACGTCTTCGTCCTTGAAGTCGTACCCGGTACCGATGCCGCGGCGCAGGGCGTTCAAGTCAACGACATCATCACTGCGGTGGACGGCGAAGCGATCACCTCGACTTCGCAGATGGTCTCGATTATCCGTTCACATAAAGCCGGTGATAAGATCAAACTCTCCATTTATCGTAAGAAGGGCGGTTTGACCGATACGCTGACCCTGACCGTCACCCTTTATGAGGACAAAGGACAATAAGGTGTTTGCGTAAGCAAACCCCGGAAGAACGTCTCTGATGTGACGTTCTTCGCATCCCTGAATACTTGCGTGGATTGTGAATAATGAATAAGTATGGTGTTTTGCTGATTGCAAAACGAATCATATGATTGCCGTCTTTCACTATTTACGCGTTACTAATATCTTGATTTCAAAGCGGAATAACGATCAACCGGAGATATTTATACACATATAATCTTTTTCTTCATAAAATTCTTCTCCTAACAAAAACGGCGGCCGCATGGCCGCCGTTTTTGCGTGATTGGGTTTAAATAATCTCTATGGTGAGATTCCTGTTTTCATCCGCCGCATGTTGAAAAACCCGCAGCAGGTTTATGCCCCAGACTCCGAGATTGGATTCGAAGGAAGACAGATAACGCATTTGAAAATGAATCGGTTCGCGGCAAGAGGATAAGACGTCATGCAGAGCGTCGAGATTATTGCCGAAATAGGGCGGGAAGGCGAGCTTCTTGCCCAGATAAGCAAAAGTCAGTTCCCTGGTTTTACAGCGTCTGCCGTCGATGATCAGTGTTTTCATGCGTTCGGATCTCCGTATAATAATGTGAACGATTCGTAATGGTCGGCGGTGAAATAGACAAGACCGTCATTGGAAAAGACAATGCGTCTTGCGCCCCGCGAGGCTGCGCCGAGGGTGCAGATATCGCATTCGGTGTAGCTTCTGCCGTCTTTATCGGGCAAAAGGCCTTCGTAATTACCGAAATAGTCGCCGCCGATGCATTTGCCGGGAGCGTAGGGTTCCAGTCCGCCGCCCGACCAACCGAGCGCGGAGGCCTGCGATTTGGTGATGAAATTACCGGGCAGATGACCAAACAGGTGAATATAAAGTGCGACATCATCTTTGGCGGTATAAGACCCGGATTCGACGACGGTTTGAGCGGCAGTCGAAGAGGCGGAGGCTTTTGAGGCGACGGACGACGTTTTTGAGGAGGCCTTTTTGCTCGAAACCATAGAGGAAACTTCGGATAAAGCGGCAGAAGAAATTTCGGAGAATAAACGCGCTTGGGATTGAACTTGCGATGCCGGAGTAATTGCAAAGGACGGAGCGCCGGGCACTGCATTCGCCGAGCAAGCGGTCAGAATCGTAAAAATGAAAAGCAGCGGCAGCAGCCGGGCAAAGACCCGGGTTTTCTGCTTCATGGTTTTATCCCCCCTTTATATGGATATTATAAGAGATTTTACCAATACGTGCAAGAGGAATAACACGAGCGGTTGAATACAGAAAGTAAATTCTTGGTGTTGGGTCATTGCGGTGACCTCTATACAATACAGAAGGAGCGGCTGAAGCCGCTCCTTTTTTCGATATAATTACAAGATCAGCACTCGCCGTTGTAGAGCTTTTGCAGGCGCAGCAGGTAGTCATAACGGTTCTTTGCGTCGACCACCGCTTCGTCAAAGAGCGTTTGAGCACGATCCGGGAAAGCGAGTTGGAGCGAGCTGTAGCGGACCTCGGACATCAGGAATTCCTTGAGGTCGGCACTGGGCTCTTTGCTGTCGACCGTGAACTTGTCGGTCTCTGCTGCGGGGTTATAGCGGAACAAGTTCCAGTAACCGGACATGACGGCGCGTTTTTCCTCGGCCTGAGAATTGGTCATACCGCCCTTGATGCCGTGGTTGATGCAAGGGGCGTAGGCGATGATGATAGACGGGCCTTTATAGTTTTCGGCTTCGACGAACGCCTTGAGGCACTGGTTGTAGTCGGCGCCCATCGCGACCTGCGCGGTGTAAACATAGCCGTAGCTCATTGCGATGCCGGCGAGGTCTTTCTTCTTGATGGCCTTGCCTGCCGCGGCGAACTGCGCGACCTGTCCGATCTGGGAGGCCTTGGAGGCCTGACCGCCGGTGTTGGAATAGACTTCGGTATCGAAGACAAGGATGTTGACGTCTTCTCCGGAGGCGATCACATGGTCGAGACCGCCGAAGCCGATGTCATAGGCCCAGCCGTCACCGCCGAAAATCCAGGTTGACTTTTTTACCAGCATATCGGCTTCTTCGACAACCTTTGTCGCCAGTTTGCAGGCGTCGCAGGAGCAGACTTTGCCGTTTTTCAGCCAATCGGCTTCCCACTCGGTGCCGGTCATATCGAGTCCGTCTTTGCAGGCCGCGAGCAGTTTGGCGGAAGACGCCTTGGAGGCCTCGCGGTCATCCATGGTGTCGAGCCATTCTTGTCCGGCGGCCTTGAGCTCATCGGTGGTATATTCGGCGGCAATCAGCTCGCGGACAGTGTCGGCAAGAGCCGCACGGCGCTGTTTGGCCGCGAGATAGATGCCGAAGCCGAACTCGGCGTTGTCTTCGAACAGGGAGTTGCCCCATGCCGGACCGTAACCTTCTTTGTTGACGGTATACGGAGTCGACGGCGAGGAGGATGCCCAAATCATCGAGCAGCCGGTCGCGTTGGCGATATACATCTGGTCGCCGTAGAGCTGGGTGGCAAGTTTTGCGTACGGGGTCTCACCGCAGCCCGCGCAGGCACCGGAGAATTCGAGCAGCGGCTGTTTGAACTGGCTGCCCTTGACCGTGGTCGGCTTGAATTTTTCGGTGACTTCGGGTTTGGCCGGAAGTTCGAACATATAGTTAAAGTTCTTTTGATCTTCGAAATGGCTCTCAAGCGATTCCATCACGAGGGCTTTTTCACCCTTGCGGCCCGGGCAGACCTGCGCGCAGGAGCCGCAGCCGGTACAGTCGTGCACAGACATCGTGACCGAGAATTTATAACCGGGCATACCGACCATGTCGATGGTCTTGGAACCCTCGGGCGCTTTCGCGGCCTCATCGGGGGTCAGCGCGAACAGGCGCACGACCGCGTGTGGGCAGACATAGGAGCAGAAACCGCACTGGATACAGTTTTCGGGTATCCAGGTCGGGACGTCGACCGCGATGCAGCGTTTTTCATAAGCGGAAGAGCCCTGCGGGAAGGTACCGTCCTCAATGCCTTTAAAGACCGACAGCGGGATGCTGTCGCCGGCCTGCGCATTGACGGGAAGCTGGAATTCCTTGACCCATTTGACGAGCATCGGGTTTTTGCCGGTGATCTCGGGATGCGCGAACTTGCCGCTGCACTTGGCCCAGTCAGCCGGGACGTTGACTTTGACGATGCTCTGGACACCGCGGTCAATCGCGGCGTAGTTCATGTTGACGACCGCTTCGCCCTTTTTGCCGTAGGTCTTGAGGGCGGCGTCTTTCATATATTTGATGGCATCGTCAATCGGGATAATGTTTGCGAGTTTGAAGAAGGCCGACTGCAGGATCGTGTTGATTCTGCCGCCGAGGCCGATCTCTTTGCCGATCGAGATACCATCGACGGTGTAGAACTGAATGTTGTTTTTGGCGATATAGGCCTTCATGTCGCCCGGCAGCTTTTCGGACAATTCGTCCACATTCCAGCCGCAGTTGAGTAAGAAGGTGCCGCCCGGTTTAACGTCCTGAACCATATCGTATTTATCGACAAAGCTCGGGTTGTGGCAGGCTACGAACGCGGCTTTGTTGATCAGATAAGTGCTGTGGATCTTCTTTTTGCCGAAGCGCAAATGCGAAATCGAGACGCCGCCGCTCTTCTTGGAATCGTAGTAGAAATAGGCCTGCGCGTACATGTCGGTGTGGTCGCCGATGATCTTGACCGAGTTTTTGTTCGCGCCGACCGTGCCGTCGGAACCGAGACCCCAGAATTTGCAGGCCGTCGTGCCTTCCGGTGTGGTGTCCGCGATGTCGCCGACTTCGAGCGAGGTATTGGTGACGTCGTCGATGATGCCGACGGTATAGTGATTTTTGCCGCCGTCTTTCATGTTGTCATAAACCGCTTTGATCATGGCGGGGGTGGTGTCCTTCGAACCCATGCCGTAACGGCCGCCGGTGACTCTGACGCCTTCGAATTCGGTGTCATGGATCGCGGCGATCACATCGAGGTAGAGCGGCTCGCCGATGGCGCCGGGTTCCTTGGTGCGGTCGAGGACCGAGATGCGCTTGACGGTCTTGGGCAAAACCGAGAGGAAATGCTTGACCGAGAAGGGGTTATACAGATGGACCTTGACGAGGCCCAGTTTTTCGCCTGTGGAGTTGAGGTAGTCGATGGTCTCTTCGATGGTCTCGCAGACCGAGCCCATCGCGACGATGACCTTTTCGGCGTCTTTTGCGCCGTGGTAGTTGAACAGACCGTAATCGGTGCCGATGGTCTTGTTCACCTGATTCAGATAGTCCTCGGTGATGCCGACGATGTCGTCATAGAACGGGTTGCAGGCCTCACGGGACTGGAAGAAGGTGTCCGGGGTCTGCGCCGAGCCGCGCAGCACCGGATGTTCCGGATTCAGCGCTCTTGCCCGGAAGGCCTTGACGGCATCGAAATCGGTCATATCGGCCAGCGTTTTGTAGTCCCAGATTTCGATCTTCTGCTGTTCGTGAGAAGTGCGGAACCCGTCGAAGAAGTGCATGAACGGGATGCGGCCTTTGATTGACGCGAGATGCGCAACCGCGCCGAGATCCATACATTCCTGAACACTGTTGGAACATAGCAGCGCAAAACCGGTCTGGCGGCAGGCATTGACGTCGGAATGGTCGCCGTTGATGCTGAGCGCCGCGGCCGCCACTGCGCGTGCAGTGACATGCATGACGCCGGGCAGCAGTTCGCCGGCCATTTTATACATGTTCGGGATCATGAGCAGCAGGCCCTGGGAAGCCGTATAGGTCGTGGTCAGCGCACCGCCCTGCAGCGAGCCGTGCATGGTACCGGCGGCGCCGCCTTCCGACTGCATCTCGACAACCCGAACCGGTTGTCCGAAGACGTTCTTCGCGCCGTTTGCCGACATTTTGTCGACTTCATCGGCCATCGGGGAGGACGGCGTGATCGGGTAGATCGCAGCGACTTCGGTAAACGCGTAAGATACATACGCAGCTGCGGTGTTGCCGTCCATGGTCTTGAGTTTTCTTGCCATTTATTGAACCTCCTTGAATATTGGAATGACAAAATAAATAGTTTAAAGCGGCATCACAGGGACACCACCCCTTATGATACCACTTTTTTGAGTTTCTGTAAACATTATCTGACGAATTCATCGAAGATGCGATAAATTTCTGCGCGGTTTTGCATTTTTGAATCTTGAGCCGAAAGAAATTTTATGAATTTTTAACGGGGGACTTACCGCTTTTCATCTTTTCCGACAGGTCGCCTGCAAATTTCAGAAGGGTGTCGGCAATAATCTGTTCTGTTTTCACACCAATGTTATCGCCGATTTTTTTGTAGAACTCATAGAGATAGTCATCGATTGTAATTTCCACTCGTTTCATATTTTTATTGATCCTTCCGCGCATAAAATATGGAAGCCGCACATTTTTCCAATCTTCCTGCATTTTACATCAATTTAAATAAAAAAAGAGGTCGAGTGACCTCATTTTGACGATTTATCGGGAATTTTGTCACAACCGGTGTGAGTGTGGGCACGATTGACCTCAAATTATGAAAGCGGTTTTGATAATATCAATATATCAATAGGCGGGATATATATGTTTTTTACTTTTCGGATAAAGAATAAATTGTTCTATATGTACAACAGAGGGGGATACGCACTGTCGTGATTGATGCGAATATTATCGGTGAAATTATTCGTTGCGAGAGAGAAGAAAAGAACTTATCACAGGAAGTTTTAAGCGGACTTGCGGGTCTGGAAAGAACCCATTACAGTAAAATTGAACGCGGCCTGCGCTGTCCGACGATCGAGACGCTGTTCCGGATCGCGGATGCGCTTGAAATACCTCCTCACGAATTGATTAAAAAGATTGAGAATGCATATAAGGCGGACCAGACATAAACAAGAAGGGATGCAGAGATCGAATCGCTTCAATGCATCCCGGTATTTTTATATTTGATTGTTTTTTGATCGATTTTGAATAGTAATTATCACACTACTGACCGTAATAGGAATTATTGCCGTGCTTGCGGTAGTAGTGGCGCTGGCGCAGGGTGGCGGAGAGCTGGGGGAGTTCGGGGTCAAGGTCGTCGGAATGATAGGCGAGTGCGGCGATCTCTTCGAGCACTTCGGCGTTGAAAACCGCTTCATGACAGTCTTTGCCCCAGCAGAACGGCCCGTGCCCGGCAACAAGACAAGCCGGAATTTCATAGGGGGAAAGTTCTTCAAATGTCTCGGCGATTACGAGACCGGTATTTTTTTCGTAGCCGATGGCGATCTCGTCGTCCTCGAGGTCACGGGTGCAGGGGATTTCGCCGTTGAAATAGTCGGCATGAGTCGTTCCGAGCACCGGGATGTTCAAAACGGCCTGCGCCCAGGCAGTCGCCCAATGCGAATGGGTGTGCACCACGCCGCCGATGCCGGGGAAGGCCTTATACAATTCGGCATGAGTCGGGGTGTCGGACGAGGGGTTTTTATCGCCTTCGACGACGTTGCAGTCGAGGTCGACGACGACCATATCCTTTGCGGTCAGGGCACTGTAAGACACGCCCGACGGTTTTATGACGAACAGTTTGCTCTCAGCGTCAAAACCGCTGGCGTTTCCGAACGTAAATTTGACAAGACCGCTTTTCACGAGTTCCAGATTGGCTTCAAGGACTTGTTCTTTCAGCTTTTCGAGCATTTC
>DAOPZJ010000001.1:52473-110837 GCA_035353335.1 Oscillospiraceae bacterium
TCACGAGTTCCAGATTGGCTTCAAGGACTTGTTCTTTCAGCTTTTCGAGCATTTCTTGATCTCCTTCAGACGCTTCATCACGTCATTTCCGCCTCTGCCGAAGTAGTCGTGCAGCATGCGGTATTCATAAAATAACTTTTGATAAGTTCGGGCGTTCTCGGCAATCGGGGTATAGGTTTTGCTCTCGGCGGCGCCCATTTTGGCGATTGCGGCTTCAATGGTCGGATAGGCCTTGCCCGCGACTGCGCCGAAAATCGCGCTTCCGAGCGCCGGACCCTGGCTCGCCGCCGCGACGATGACCGGGATATTCAGCACATCGGCATAAATCTGCATCATAAACGGGTCTTTTTGGCTGATGCCGCCGCTTGCGTACATCACATCGACCGCGAGTCCGTTTTCGCGGAAGTTGTCGACGATCATACGGGTGCCGTAGGCCGTCGCCTCGATCAACGCGCGATAAATCTCTTCGGGCTTGGTTTGAAGCGTCATGCCGACGATCATGCCGGTCAGGTCGACGTCGACCAGCACCGAGCGGTTGCCGTTCCACCAATCGAGCGCGACAAGGCCGCTCTCGCCGACCGAAAGCGCCTGCGCCTTTTCGCGTAAATATTGATGCACGTTGCCGTGCTTTTTGTATTCTTCGGGCAGGCAGTTTTGAATGAACCACGAGAAGTGGTCGCCGACACAGCTTTGGCCGGCTTCGTAGGCGAATAAGCCCGGCAGCACGCCGTCCTCGACGACGCCGCAGATGCCCGGCGCTTTGATATCGCGGTCGCTCATCATAATATGGCAGGTCGAGGTGCCCATGATGGCGAGCAGCTTGCCGACTCCGTCGATGCCGACGGCGGGCAGGCAGACATGTGCGTCGACATTGCCGACGCTGACAGGGGTGCCTTTGCGCAGACCCGTGAGCTTCGATGCGGCTTCGCTGATGCCGCCCGCGCAGGTGCCGAGCGGGGAGACCGTCGGACAGACCTTTTCTGCGACGAAATTTTCGAGTTTCGGGTCAAGCGAGGCATAAAACCCACGCGGAGGATATCCGCCCTTTTTATTATATAGCCATTTATAGCCCGCGGCGCAGGCGTTTTTGGTCTCGTTTCCGGTCAGCACGCGCACAATCCAGTCGCCCGCTTCTTCAAAACGCGCCATCGCGTCGTAAATCTCGGGGGCCTGCTGGACGAGCTCCATGACTTTCGGAACCGCCCACTCGGACGAGATTTTGCCGCCGTAATTGCGCAGCCAGGCCTGATTCGAGGCCATTTTGTTGAGGGTGTTGGCCTGCGGCTGGGCGGCGTGGTGCTTCCAGAGTTTGACGTAAGCATGAGGGTTTTCCTCAAATTCCGGATAAAAGCACAGCGGGACGCCGTCGGCATCGACCGGCAGCACGGTGCAGGCGGTAAAGTCCGTTCCGACCCCGACAATACTCTTGGGGTCGATATCCTTGATGATTTCGGGGATGGTGTGGGTCAGCACATCGATATAGTCGCGGGGGTGCTGGAGCGCGTAATCGGGCGGGAGCGGCGTGCCGCAAGGGAGTTTTTCGTCCATGACCCCGTGTGGGTAGTCATAGACCGCGGAGGCGACCTCGCTGCCGTCGGCAATATCGACCAAAACCGCCCTTCCCGAGAGCGTTCCGTAGTCGATTCCGATCGCATATTTTTTCATTAAAAATGCCACCCTTTCGCGTCCTTTGCCGTTTTTATGATTTTAGCATATTGACTTTGTTTTGGCAAGATTTATAATGATATCAATACCGAAAGGAGCACAATTCCTATGCGCATGACCATCGACTGCACCAACCGCAAAAGCGTGATCGCGCCCGAACTTTACGGCAGTTTTGCCGAACACCTCGGCAGATGCATCTACGAGGGGCTTTTCGTCGGCGAAGATTCGAATATCCCCAACAAAAACGGCATGCGCACCGATGTGGTCGAGGCGCTGAAAGAACTGAAACTGCCGGTGCTGCGCTGGCCGGGCGGCTGCTTTGCCGATGAATACCACTGGCGCGACGGCATCGGGCCGAAGGAAAAACGCCCGCCGATGATCAACACCCACTGGGGCGGTGTCAGCGACGACAACAGCTTCGGCACGCATGAATTTTTGGAGCTCTGCGAACAACTGGGCTGCGAGCCGTATATCACCGGTAACCTCGGCAGCGGCACGGTTGAAGAGATGTCGAAGTGGATTGAATATATGACCGCCGAGGGCGACTCCGAAATGACCCGGCTGCGCAAGCAAAACGGACGCGAAGCCCCTTGGAAGATTAAATATTTCGGCGTCGGCAACGAAAACTGGGGCTGCGGCGGCAACATGACCGCCGAGTTTTACGCGCACCAATACCGCCGGTATGCGACTTACTGCCGCAATTATCCGGGTAATAAACTGTATAAAGTGGCCTGCGGACCTTACGATGATCTGTACTCTTGGACCGAAACGATCATTCCGCTGGTCAAGGACCGCTGTGACGCAATTTCGCTGCACTGCTACACCTGGTGCAAATCGAGAGCGCGTGAGGTCTCGGCAGAGCAATACGACGGGCTGATGAAGCGTGCGCGCATCATCGGCAAATTCATCGACGGACATTTGGATATCATGAATCGGTACGACCCCGAGCACAAAGTCAAATTGATTGTGGACGAATGGGGCACCTGGTATCACAAGGAACTCGGCAGCGTCGACGGATTTTTATATCAGCAGAGCACGATGGCCGACGCGCTGGTTGCGGCGATCTCGTTCGATATCTTTAACGCGCGCTGCGACCGCATCAGCATGGCGAACATTGCCCAGACGGCAAACGTGCTGCAGGCGGCGGTGCTGACCGAGGGTGAACGGATGGTTAAGACGCCGACGTTTTATGCGTTCAAACTCTACACCGGGCATATGGGAAGCACGCTGCTCGGGTCGTTCGCCGAAAATGAGAATGAAAATATCTCGCACACAGCATCGGTCAACGAAAACGGCGAAGTGTTTTTGACCATTTCCAACACGTCTTTGGACAAGAGCTATGAACTCGATGCGACTGTGGTCGGGCATGAAACCAAGGCAGTCAACGCCGAGATTATCACTGCCGACCGGTTGGCTTATAACGACTTTGAAAAGCCCGAACAGGTCAATATCAAACCGTTTGACGGCGTAAAAGCGGTTCACGGCGGATTGAGGATCACATTGCCGCCGTGCAGCGTCGTCTCGGTAAAATTTTAATCGATTGATATGCCTTGCAAATGTCTGTTAAAAGACGGAGAACCGCTGTATGATACGGTGGCCGCCTATCTCGCCGCGCTGCCCGAAGAACTGAAAGCCGACGAAAAGACGGTGAATATGCGGCTGGCGATTTGCGAAAAATGCGATTGCCTTTGGGACGGCATCTGCCGAAAATGCGGGTGTTATGTGCAGGCAAGGGCGGCGAAAAAGGATCAAAGATGTCCGCATGAAGACCGGAATTGGTGATCACGGCATTTCGGATATCGCCTTTTACCCTTATAAAAGCTAAAGAAGCGTTATCGAATGTTGATCAAATAGGATCAATCCGTCCTGCTTCATTTTGGCCAGTTCTCTTGAAAGAGAAGTTCTCTGAACGCCGAACTGATCCGCAAGCGCCTTTTTAGTCATGTTCAGACGCACACAGTCGGAACCCTGCTTTTTGCTTTCACCTTTCAGAAATTCGATCAAACTCTCTCTGATGGTCTTGTTGACATAACGCTTGATGGTATTGCTCAAAATAAAAGCATGGTCGGAGATATATTCCAAAAAGGACAACAGGATATCGGGATGGATTGAAAACAAATGCAGCAGGGTCTGCTTTTCAATTTTAAGAATCACTCCGGATTGCCTGGCGGCCACGGTCATGGGATAATTTCCGTTCTTGGAAAACAACAGATTTCCCCCGAGCAAATCTCCTTGGGAGAACTCTGCGATTGTCAGCAACCCGCCGGATTCATCGATTCTCTCTATAGCGATTTTCCCGGAAAGGATGACTTCCAGCCCGGTGCATAATTCATTTTCAAGATGGATTACGGTGTTTTTGCCGTAAGAGATAAACCGGAACTGCCCATGATTGAGATAGGACTGAATTTCTTTTTGGGACAAATTCCTGAGCAGGGCTGAATGATTCAGCAGCTTTTCATATTGCATATAATTCTCCCGAAGTGTTACCTTGGTAACGCCTTGCTTTTTATTATAATGATATCATGTGTCCTTGGCAAGGGTTGACCGATGCCCCGGCAAACAGGAGCCGGATTGAAGGAGGATACATATGAAGATTTGGGCTGCGATTATCAGGGTGTTGTTTTTGGCTTTGTTTTTGTTTCTCGTCATCACAGGTAAAATGTTTTTATGGCTTGCGCTGTTCGGTGTCAGCTTGGCGGCGGCGATTTTTTTCGGCCGGATCTACTGCGGTTATATCTGTCCGATGAACACGCTGATGATTCCTGCGCAATGGCTTTCAAAGAAACTGAAATTTCAGACCGATAAAACGCCCAAATGGCTGGAAAACGGTGTTTTTGCCTGGATATTTTTCGTTGTGACCGTTGCGGTTGTGGTGATATCTCAAAAAGTTTTACATAAAAATCTGCCGTTTTTGTTGATCTGGCTGGCTATTTCCGTGCTCGTGACGCTGCGGTACAAGCCGGAGGTCTTTCATAATTTGTTGTGCCCTTTCGGTGCTTTGCAAAAGCTGGCGGGAAAGTTCTCATTCTTATCAAAGAGAGTTCATTCCGACCGCTGTATCGGCTGCAAATTGTGTGAAAAGGCCTGTCCGTCAAAAGCGATTGCCGTTATGTTGGAAGATAAAAAAGCTAAAATTGATAAAAAGTTGTGCCACCAATGCGAAAATTGCACATTGATATGCCCCAAGAACGCAATTGATTACGGACGGACTTTTAAAAAGAAACCATAAATCAATCAGAGTTATGCGATCACTTCCACGCCGTGGGGGACGGTGCAGGAGAGTTCGAGTTTACCGTTTTTACGTTTCCAATGCACGGTGATTTTGCCTTTGACCGTGTCGAGCTCGCAGTCGCAGCGGGTCAGGTCTCCGAAGGCAAGCGGTCGGATGCGCACCTTGGAAAATCCGGGTTCGGCGGGCTTGATTCCGGCGACGCTTTTGATGAGCCACGCCATGAACGAGGAATACATGTGGTGGTTTTGGGAGTTGCCTTCCTGCCAGGTCTCGCACAGGGTGGTCGCGCCGCGCTTGAGCCAATCGGTATAGGACGGATAGCCCTCGGAAAGCAGGATTTTTAAGCCGTATTCCGAGAGACCACATTTGTCGAGCGCCGGGTAGAGCCGACGCAGGCCGACCATGCCGCAGTGGTGGTGGAGGTTGTGGCGTTCGACCGCTCGGGCAAGCTGACCGGCGAGCGGGGCGAGGTCGTCGTAAATGTCGTAATAGATCAGCATGGAGACGGCGGTCTGTTCGTCGACGGTACAAAGGCCGTCTTTGATGTATTTCGCTTTGATGCGTTCGCGCAGGGCGGCGGCTTTTTCGGCGAAATCGGATTCTTGACCCGCCAATTGCGCGGCGAGTACGGCGATGTCGTAAAAACCGACGAGCATTGCGGAATCGGTCAGTTCAATCGGCGTCGGGGAGGCCTCGAGGGTCTCATAAGGACCCGCCCAGTCACACAGACCATACGCGATCAAACCGTCTGCGTTGAACTTGCGTTCATTAAAAGCGAGGTATTTGGTAAACGCGGAAAGGCAGTCAACTAAAGGCTGCTTGTCGCCGCGGATTTGGTAGAGGCGAGTTGGGATTTCGAACAGCACCGAACCCGAGAGCGGGCCGCTTCCCCACTCATAACCCCAACCGCCGGTCGGGATAATGCCGGGCAGAGAGCCGTCGGGGCGCTGCGCGTCGAGGATATCCCTCAGCCATTTTTTCAACAGCTTTTCGGTCGAAAAATCGAGCAGAAATTGCTCGGTGGAGGAGGCCGCATCGTTGGTCCAGCCGAGTTTTTCGCGGGTCGGGCAATCGGTTGGCATATAGAATAGGTTCGACAGCGTCGCGTTCTGACCGAGTTTAAACAGGGCGTTCAGCGACGGATCGGAACAGGAGAATTTAGAGGCAAATTTGACGTTTTGATGGACGAACACCGCCGTCAGCTTGGCGTTCTCGGGTTTCTCGAGACCCGTGACCGTGACATAGCGAAAGCCGTGATAAGCGAAAAGAGGGCTGTGGGTCGCGGGTTTGCCGGAGCAGATGAATTCATCGGTCGCAAAGACGCTGTGCGGGAAATATTCGCGCATGCCGTTCATCACCAAACCGTTATCGTCGGCCTGCTCGCCGTAACGGATTGTCAGTTTATCGCCGCTTTTTTGATTTGCGGTCACGCGGACATATCCGGACATGTTTTGGTTGAAATCATATAAATAATCGCCGCTGGGGAGTTTTACAATGCTTTTTGGGGAAAATTCCGCGCATTCGCGGATGGGTTCGCAAGTGCATTCGCGTAAAATCCCCGCGGGCGGGTTGGGGTCTGAAAAGGCAAACTGCCAATCCGAATCATCATAATCAAGGGTGTTCCACGCGGGGTCATAAAGTCGGGCGTCGAAGTGCTCGCCGCTGCGCAGGTGGTTGAAGATGATCGGGGAGCGGTCGAAGGAATATTTCCATTCGCTGTCGCTTTTTAAGAGTACTTCCCCGTCGAGTTCGAGTTCAAGCGCGAATTTGGGCTTATCGCGCCAGGGGGCTTTGTCATAGTCCCAGGGCGTGGAATAGCTTTCGTTATACCAGCCGTTGCCCAAGATTACCGCCGCAATGTTTTCGCCGGGTTTTAAATATTTGGTCACGTCGTAGCGGTTGTACCACAGGGTTTTGGTGTAATCGCTGACCGGGGCGGTGAACAGGTCAGTCGTGACGCGTTGGCTGTTCAGCCAATAATAGCCGTAACCGAGGCCGCAGACGGTCAGGACGGCTTTTTTAAAGGGCCTGTCCGGCAGCAGCATAAATTTACGCCGAAATAACGGTGCGGTATCGGATTCACGGTTTGTGGTGATGAAATCGGTGTTGGTCATGGGGATACCGGCTTTCGGGTTAATTCAGAATGCAGCAAATCGAAATTTTGAGTTTTATATCAATGACACGGATGTATGATTTCTGCCACGGCATTGTTTTGGCAATAGCCGATGCATTTCATGCACCCTCTGCATTTATAAAAATCAACCCATGGTTTATCTTCGGTGCTCTCTCTGATGATGGCGTCACCATCGCATTTCTCTTTGACATGGCAAGTGGAACAGTTTTTACAGAATTCCGGTTTTATAATGGCTTTTTCATATTCTCCTCGTAATCCGTCATTGCGAGCGAAGCGCGGAAATCCAGACCGTTGTGGCAATTAAAGTTGCTTTGCAAAGACAGTGGGCATTAGGACTTCAGACGCGCGAAATTGGCCATGATGCGCTTGGTGCCGGAGGTGTCGAAGGCGATTTCGAGCAGGGTGTCGCCGCCCATCGGCGTGATTTTTGTGATCATGCCTGCGCCGAACGAGGGGTGGATCACGCGCTGACCGACGTTGAAATTCAGTGCGGAGCCGGTGGCGGGTCTCGGGGTCGGCGGGGCATACGGTGCGGGACGGGAAGCGCCGGAAAGTCCGGACGCAGGCGCGTGATAGGAACCGGCGGGGCGTTTTAAGAAGTTCACTGCACCGCCGGAGGGGATGTCGATCTGCGGTTTACAGACGGTTTTATAATCTTCGGGGATGTCTTCGGCGAAACGGGAGAGCTTGTTTCGTGAAGTGCTGCCGTAGAGCAGGCGGGCGGTACAGTGGGTCAGAATCAAACGCTTTTTGGCGCGGGTGAACGCGACATAAGCAAGACGGCGTTCCTCCTCAACCTCAGCCTGTTCGAACAAGCTTAAATAACTCGGGAAGACGTTTTCCTCGCAGGCGGCGACGAATACAGTTTCGAACTCCAGCCCTTTTGCGCCGTGCACCGTCATCAGTACGACCGCTTCGGCAGTGTCGTCATAATTATCAAAATCGGTCATCAGCGCGCAGTCCTCCAAAAATCCGTCGAGCGACGGCTCGGCGGCGGACTGCTCGTACTTTTTGATTTCGGATAATAATTCGGTGACGTTTTCAACCCGCCCTTGCTCGGTGAATCCGCCGGCTTCGAGCATGGTCAGGTAACCGCTCTGCTGCAACAATTCGTAATAGACCTCGGAAAGCGGTTTTCCGCTCTCGACCATTCCCCGAAGATCGGCGATCATGTTGCCGAAAGCCATCAAGGGTTTGGATTTTGCCGAAAGAGCGGCATACTGGTCGGCTGTAAAAATCACGTCCATCATCGGGAGATTTTGCTCTTTGGCGATCTTTTTGACCGTTTCCAAGGTGCCGTCGCCGATTCCGCGCTTAGGTTCATTGATAATGCGGCTTAAGCGCAGTTCGTCCGCGCTGTTGTTGATGAGCGCAAGATACGCCAACATGTCTTTGATCTCTTTGCGGTCGTAAAAACGCAGGCCCCCGAAGACCCGGTAGGGAATACTGCGGCTGACGAGAGCACGTTCGAGAGAACTCGAAATCGCGTTGACCCGGTAAAGAACCGCAAAATCACTGTATGCAGAGCCGCTTTTGACTGCGCTTTGAATCTCGGATGCGATATAATTGGCTTCGTCGCGCTCGTCGGAGCAGCAACGTTGTAAGACCTTATCGCCCTTACCGCCTGCCGTCCAGAGGGTCTTGCCCTTGCGGCTGGTGTTTTTGGCGATTACGGCATTGGCGCTGTCGAGGATATTCGCGGTTGAGCGGTAGTTTTGCTCGAGGCGGATGACCGTTGCGTTCGGGAAGTGCTGCTCGAACGAGAGGATGTTTTCGATGGTCGCGCCGCGGAATTTGTAGATGCTCTGGTCGTCGTCGCCGACCACGCAGAGGTTGCCGTGTTTTCGGGCGAGCATCGAGATGAGTTTATATTGGACCATGTTGGTGTCCTGATACTCATCGACAAAGATGTATTGAAATTTATTTTGATAATGCTCGAGGACGTCGGGGTTTTCTTCAAAGAGCTTGACCGTATGCAGCAAAATGTCGTCGAAGTCGAGGGCGTTGTTTTCCCTCAGCCGCTTCTGGTATTCCACATAGATTTTATATACAACCTGTTTGTAATAATCGTTTCCGGCGGAAAGGGCGTAATCGGCGGGCAGGATAAAATCGTTCTTTGCCGCACTGATGGCATTTTTAATCGTCTTGGAGGAAAAATTGCGGTCGTCGACGGCGAGGTCTGTGATGATCTGTTTGATCATTCGGGCGCTGTCGTCGGAGTCGTAAATCGTGAAATTGCCGGACATGCCGACGCGCTCAATGTCTCGGCGCAGAAACCGCACGCAGGCCGCGTGGAAGGTCGAGGCCAATATCGATTCGGCCTGCGCGCCGACGGAACGGGAGAGGCGATCGCGCAGCTCCTGAGCGGCTTTGTTCGTAAATGTGATTGCGAGAATCGACCAGGCCGATGGGACATCGGTGGCAATCAAATGGGCAAAACGCGTATCGTCGGTCGAAGCGACCCCGTTTTTGGCGCAATGTTCCAAAAATACGAGGTCGTTTTCTACGAGATATCCGGGGATTTCATCACTGTGAAAAGCGTTGCCGAATTTGAGCAGGTAAGCGATGCGGTTGATGAGTACCGTCGTCTTTCCGCTGCCCGCACCGGCAAGAATGAGCAGCGGCCCTTTGACGCAAAAGACCGCTTCCCGCTGCTGCGGATTCAGCGAGGCAAACCGTTTTTGCAGCGCTTCCCGCTTATATTCGTTAAATCTGCTGATATTCAAAACAAATCCGTTCCTTATATTATTCAGCTTTTTGCCGTAATGTCGACCAGAATGGTGTAGGTACCGACCGCCCAGACCATCTTTCCTTCGGTGGAAACAATTCTGACCCGAAGGGAAATCTGGCCTCCGGTAAGGCTGTTGGGGTCGAGTGTCGCGACAGCCCGGAGATTGTCGCTCGAGATACCGCTGTAATCACTTGAAGGCGCAAAAACTTTGACGTTTTCAAGTACCTGTGTTGCCACCGTCACCGAATAGCCGCTCAAATTTATATCGTTGATATTATCAAACCCGATATTGTTGATAGAGAGAGTTTTGGATTTGACCTTGGAATAGTTGATGTCGACGGTGACAAATCCGGTGTTGTTGACGTCTAAAATATTTTGGCCCAGTGAAAGAGGGAAAGTTTTGCGTTCGGTTTTTTCAATGGCGGAGACATCAATACTGCCTACCGGGCAGTCGGTCATCATATCGATAACATCGGCAGGACCGGCAATTTCGATGGTAGCCGGCGTGATGCTGATATATTTGGACCAGCCATCGGGCGCATTCAGGAGTGTGATGGCGGCATTGACTTTTTTACGCTTTAAGACCGGAACCGAGACCTCGGCGGTGTTTGCCGAAAGCGTAACGCTCGGGATATTGATTTTATTTCCGTCGGCATCCAGCAGCGTGATAGGGTTGTCAATGATAAATCCGTTCGTCAGTTTTGAGGTTTTATTGCTGTATTTGACGACAGCGCGCGAGATCACCGATGAATAAGAAGTCGGTACGTCCACGGTGACCGTCGCCGGACTGACTGAGACCGAACCGAGCACATATCCGGCCGCGACACTGATGGTCCCTTCTTTTTCGGCTTCGATGGTGAGGGGCAGAGAGGTGAAGGTATCAAATTTGGCGTTGACCGGTTCGGCGGACTTCAGAACAACTTCTGCGTCGATACCTGCATTCTGAAATGAAGAGCGTAAAATCACGGAATAAGTGCCCGCCGAAATCACATCGGTAGTGATTGCCGTGACTTTGATATCGCTTGCGCTGAGAGAGCTGATAACATAGCGCGGACCGGTGACCATGACGTCGGCCGTGTCGGCATCGCTGCTGACGACTTTGAGGCCGTAGGTCTGATATAAGCCGCCGGAGGAATCGAATTCGATCGGAACGTTTTTGATGGTCTTTGTTTCCTGCACCGCGGCGCCCGTTGAGACCGCCGCCCAGATGAATACAGCAGCGATCACGGATAAAATCTGCAGAATACGCTTATTCGAGAGAATGGATGCCCAGGTCACCGGCTCGCCGTTTTTGCGGGTCAGCGGAAAAAAGGGCTTTTTACGGCCCGAGGTGAGATTATTTTTCGGATTGCTTTGTTTTTTCTCGGGATTGTTCATCACAGGCACCTTTCGCGTAAAAAGAGGACGAGGCTGCGGTTCATTTTATTTTTCGGATTTCTTTCCGTTGAAAAACCGTTTGATCGGATGTTCTTTTGCCTTGGGGGCCGGTGTCTCTAGTGCAGAGGCCAGACGTGTTTTGAGTTCCTCAATCGAAAGGCCGCGCAGCATCTGGCCATCCTCGACCACCGAAATTTTCCCGGTTTCCTCAGAAACAACGACAATAACAGCGTCCGAGACTTCGCTTAACCCAAGCGCCGCGCGGTGGCGGGTGCCGAGTTCGCGGCTGATCTCGAAATTTTGAGAAAGCGGTAAAAAGCAGCCGGCTGCCCAAATACGGTCTTTTTTGATGATCATCGCGCCGTCGTGGAGCGGGGTGTTGGGGAAAAAGATGGTACCGATCATCTCGACGGTCACATTGGCGTCGACCGGAGTTCCGGTAGCGATGATCTCGCCGAGTTTCGTTTTGCGCTCAAACACGATGAGCGCGCCGGTTTTGGAAAGAGAGAGCTCGGTGACCGCGCGGCAGACCTGTTCCACGGCATGGCCGATTTTTGCGTTTTCGATTTCGATCAGATTGACCCGGTCAAAGATATGCAGCGTATTGCCCACTTTGCTCCGCCCGATCTGTTCGAGCGCGCGCCGGATTTCGGGTTGAAACAGAATCACAACGGCTAAAATACCGACCTGAAGCAGCGAACTCATAATAAAGCTGAGTGCCACCATATCGAGCCAACTGGCGACCGCGTATAGAATCAAGACGATGACGATGCCCTTTAAAAGCTGCTCGGCGCGGGTCTGGACCGCGAGCTGAAGCACCTTATAAATCAAGTAAGCGACGATTGCGATGTCGATGATATCAATAATCAAGTGGGGGGACGAAAAACGTCCGCCGATTGTGTTGAAAAATTCAGCAATCGTATCCCACATAAATTACGGTGCCTTTCCTGAACTAACCGAGCAATCTCGTTTTTTCCATGTACTGATAAGAGACCCGAAGCGCATCGAACGGGTCGCCTTTGCAGGTGTCCTGTTCGACCATATACCACGGAATCTTCGCCTGCTTTGCCGCGCCGATGATGCCGGCAAGGTCGAGGTTTCCGTTTCCGAGCTCGGCCATCTCGCTCTTGTTTTCATAGGTAGCGGCCATGTCTTTCAGGTGCAGAGCAGCGATGCGGCTGCCGTTTTTGCGGATGAAACCGACCGGATCGATGCCCCCGGCCTGCAGCCAAAAGACATCGGCGATCAGTTTAAACCAATCGGCTTCGGTATTTTGAAGCATGATATCCATCAAGGTGACTCCGTTGTTTTTGACAAAATCGAACGCATGGTTGTGGTATGCGAAGGTAAAACCGTTTTGGGAAAGCTCTTTCGCGATCGGCGAAAAATCCCGTAAAAAGTTTTTCACGCCCGATTCGCCGGTTTTATATTCGGCCGGCATGGCCCCGATACCCACGATTTTGCAGCCGATCGTTCTGTGGTCCTCCATAACTCCGGCTATGTTTTCACGCAGCTTCTGAGGCGGTGTATGAGACAGCGCGATTGCAAGGCCTGTCTTTTTTGCGATTTCGTCAAGCTGTTTTGCCTCTATTTCGCCGAGTGCCGAAATTTGGACACTTTTATATCCGATCCCGGCGACTTTGTGAAAGGTTTTTTCGATGTCCGCCGGGGTTTTGGTAAAGTCCCTGACGGTATACAGCTGAGCGCCGAAACCGGTGATCATTTGCATACCTCCGAAAAAAGAATCAGCATAATCTGCCGAACTCATTATAAATACTTTTTCGTTTTTTTGCAAGCATTTGCGGATTTTTTGAAAAAAATTGCGCACAATTTTCATGTGCAAAACGGTTTGGGGCCAAAACCCGAATCAGCGCTAATTCAATTGAGGGGAACTGATATGACCACATCTCTGACATCCAAGGAGCTCTGCGCGCTCGACGAACAGCTCGGGACCGAGCAGCTCCTTGTCAAACGCTGCCGTGCGGCGGCGACTGCCTGCACCGATCCGTCAATTAAACAGCATTTTACCACGATGGCCGACAGCCATCAAAAACATTATGACACCTTGAGAAAATTTTTGGGATAGAAAGGATAACGATATGCCGAGTACCCTAACTCAGGCTCAGACTATGACCGATAAAGACTATCTTGCGGAATTTCTGGATACCGAGAAACAGGTTACCGCGAATTACAACTATTACGCGGGCGAATGCGTCAACACGGAGCTGCGCTCGAGCCTGCTGACTCTGCTGGACGAAGAACATGATATCCAATCGGATATTTTCAACCAGATGCACGCGCGAGGCTGGTATCAAGTCAAAAACGCCGATCCCACCGAGCTGGAAACGGTGAAGACGAAATTTTCATCATAAATTAGTTATTAAAAATCCCGTCCGCATACCGGTTATCACGGTTTTACGGGCGGGATTTATTAATGTATAGTTTAAAGTAAAAAACGCAAAGACGGGAAAGAGATTTTGTTTATGCCGATAATTTCGGGAATATCGCTTTACGCCGGAAACTCACCATCTTACATGAAAAGCTGTTTTAGTTATCGTCGTTACCCGGGATCGGATTGACTGCTGAGGTTTTATCCGCGCCGAAGATTACCCGGTAATAGTCGTAATCGAGGATTTTGGTCGAATAGATAAATTTCCGGGAGACGATTTTTGACATGGCGCTTACATAATTCTCATCGACCGTCATGCCCGGATTGGGTGTGAAGGTCTGGGTCTTGGCGTTGAAAACGCCCTTGTCGGTCAGCCAGCTGTAATTTGAAAAAATAACCAAACCGGGAGTGTCGGAGAAAATGTCATACCCCATCAGCAGGCGGGAATCATAATCTAATCCGAACAGGTTCGACAGCGTCGGAATGATATCCATACTGCATGAAAGCTTGTCGACTGTAACCGGCTGCTGACCCTGGCAATACAGCAAAAAGATTCCTTTATACAGTTCAAAAGTCTTTTCAAGCGTTTTACCGGAAAGTTCGTCCATCTGTTCGTCGGTCAGCCCGTAGGGGTAGTGGTCGGGGCTGATCGCAATGACCGTGTTTTCCGCAATGCCGGCCTCATTGAGCCGTTTGAGCAGATATTCCATCGCCTTGTCAAGCTCGATGTTGCAGGCGTGATAGGCTTTGACCTGCAGTGAGACCGAATCGCCGTAATAATCTTCGACCGTCTGTCGGTTTTTCGTGGCCATGGCGTTGTCGTAATAGGTGTAGTCCATATGGCCGCTGACCGTCATATAAAATACGTGAAACGGCTGCTGATTGATATATTCGTCAACGCTTTTCTCCATCATCTCAAGGTCGGACTCCGGCCAGGAGCGCTCGACCTGAAGCCCGTTTCCGAGACCTTTATAGATGTAGCCCATGTTCGGCAGAGTCAGGTTGCGTTTATAGAAGGTATAGGTGTTGTTGTGATAGCCGTAGGCGCAATAACCGAGCTGGCGGAACTGGCAGGCCATGCTGAACGCCATGAAGTTATCCGCGGAACGGTAATAGCTCCAAACGCCCGATTTCGGAATCAATCCGACGTTGGCGACATATTCGCCGTCCGATGTGCTGACTGTCCAGCCGGGCGTATAAAAGTCGGTAAAATTGAAACCCTGCTGCTGCATTTTATACAGCGTCGGCGTCAGGACGGGGTCGATGGCGTAGGGCGAAAAGGACTCGGCGGTAATTAAAATTAAATTTTTACCTTTAAACAGGCCGGTATACCCGTTCGTTTTGGTTGGCGTCAGCGAGGAGAAATACTGATGCATCTTGAGCAGGTTTTCATCCTTCTCGTTGGCGATCAAAGACGCCCAGTCAATGTCCATAACCTGATCTTCATAACCGGTTTGGGTGGGTGCTGTGCTTCCCGATGAGGCAGAGGAAGTATCGCGGGGATCGTCATCGGGAGCCTGTGCCTCGAAGCCGAACAGCGTATGTTTGAGGTCGAGCCGGGTCGTGGTCAGAAGGCCGAAGCGGTTGACCGTAAGATCGGGATTGAAGGAATCGAAATACATGAATTTGCTTGAGATGTCGCCGGTGTCGGAACTGAAAACAATCAAAACCGCGAGGCCGTAAAAGACCGCAGAGGCCCCGGCGTTCAGCAGAGAAAACCGCCAGTTGGTCTTGCGGGGAAGCAAGAACTTTTTTCCGAAAAGAATCAGCAGCAAAGACGGGACAAACAGCAAAATGATGACCGGAGACGTTCTCCAGATACCGTTGAGCGCGGCTTTCCAGAAGTTTGTGATTGCGTCGCCGCCGCCCTGGATCGAATAGATCACCATAAAAGTTTTGAAAATCGTGTGGTAGACGGCTTGGGTTGAAAACCAGATCCAAAGAAAAATACTGATGAACCGTGCGATCCGCAGATTGGTTTTTTGAGAAAACAGCGTGCAGAGCATCGTCAGAAGAAAACCGATCGACAGCGAAAACAATGTCATAAAGAAAAGACCGATATTGAGCGGATTCTGATAATCGGCAATCTTAAGAACGATTTCCATATAGATGACGGCGATCGGGAAAAACAGCCAGAACCACCGTTTTTTGATAAAAGTTTTAAATTCGCCGTTTTCTCTCTTTACGGGCTTTTTTTTGCCGGTTCTCATAAAATCTCCCCCGATTTCCTTCTTGGGTATGCCTGCATATTGTAACACCGGCGGACGAAAATTGCAACATTGACAGCGGCAGCCCGAAGAGGTAGAATGGCACAAGAAACTCACGAAAGAGGGTTATATGATGTCAAAAGTAAATCCCGAAATACTGGTTCCGATTTTTACCCCGTTTAAAAGCGATTATTCCGTGGATTACGACGCTCTGAAAAAACTCGTGCGCAGCGTTCTTGACAAAGGCGCCGATGGGCTTTATACCGGCGGGAGCTCCGCCGAATTTGTTTTGTTGACTGAGGAAGAGCGCAACAAGACGCTCGAAGCTGCTGTAAAAGCCGCAGACGGTGCGCATATCGTGGCGCACATCGGTTCTCCGGGCGTCGACAATGCCATCGGATTCGCCAAATACGCCGCGAAACTCGGTGCGAACGCAGTTGCTTCAGTCCCACCGTTTTATTATCCCTATAAACCCGATGAGATCAAAAATTATTACATCGATATCGCCGATGCCTGCGGCTTGAAAATCATGGTATACTCGTTAGCCACTCAGGGCGCGATGAGTTTGGATCAATATTGTGATTTGCTTTCAGACGAGCGGGTCTATGCCTTGAAATACACACAACCGAATTATTATATCCTCGACCGCATCAAGCAGGTTGTAAAAAAGCCGATTTACAGCGGAATGGATGAGTGCTTTGCCTATGCGCTTGCTGCAGGAGCTGACGGCGCGATTGGAACTTCAATGAACTTCCAGGCCGAGAAGTTTATTAAAATTAAGAGATTGTTCGGCAAAAACGACATGAAAGCCGCTTATATGGAACAAATTCGGCTCAACAACGTGGTGCAGGCAACCGTCGAAGCCAACACTCTGCCGGGTATGAAATACGCCGCAAAAATACTCGGAGTAATGGATTGCGACATCTGCCGCCGCCCTCTGCGCCCGTTGACTTCCGCCGAAAAAGCGCGAATCGAAAAAGCAGTGAGAGAGAATTGTTGATTTACCGAAAAACCCGAAGTATATAGACTGCGGGTTTTGTTTTTTGCATGCGGAGCGGCAAGGGTGTCCCCACTCTTTCCGCACAGATTGACGCGCGAGTTTTACTCCTTTAAAACGACTCACTCAGTGACGATGAACGGCACAGTGACAGAACTTTCACCACCCGAGATTTCAATGCTCCAATTTCCTGCCGAGGTCCGGGCACTGACTTTCCAGGTCCATGTGACGGTTCCGTTCGGTTCGGAGATCTTCGGTTCAAGCCCTTTTGCCGAGCTGGGACCGGATTTATAGATGACTTTGATGGTGTATTCGATATCGGGTTTGCCTTTTATAGCGACTGAGGCTTCCTGCCCGCGCACAATCGGCGAAGTCAGGGAAAGGACCTCTATATTTTTGTCCGCTGTAACGGCGGAAACCGTATTCGATGAAACGCGGGAACCGACTTGGGAAGAAGTTTTTGGCACGGCATTTGAAAAGGCCTTTGAAATGAAAGGTTCGGACCGGGCCGCTTCGGAACTGTTTTTTGCAGAAGACAGCAAGGGAACCGAAGACAACTCAATCCGGGATGATTTGATAATGGCGGGCGTATAACTGCTGACAGCATCGCAGCCCGCTAAAAGCAGTACAAAAAATAAGGAACACATGGACCTCTTTTTCATAAGCCGCCTCCGTTAATACGACAAAAAAGACATTTACATTATAATCCGTTTTTTAGGATACTGTCAAACACATTCACGAAAAAAAATTTGAAAAAGGGTTGCATTCTTGATTCCCTTATGCTAAAATGGAACGGCTTTGGGCGCTTAGCTCAGTTGGTAGAGCATCCGCTTGACGTGCGGATGGTCAGCGGTTCGAGTCCGTTAGCGCCCACCATAAAAAAGACACTTGCTTCGGCAAGTGTTTTTTCAATGAAGCGTTCCTGTTGGTACAAGAAGTGTCCTTCGGACATGAAGTTACCACCCCGCAACGTGCGCGTGGGCAGTGAAGTGTGTTTGCGGACACATTAGGAACGCTTCACTTCATGTTTTTGTTAAACAAAAATACTTCATTTCTTGCCGCAGCGAGATGCTTCATGTCGGCATAGCCGACACTTCATTTATATTATTCAATCGCATGTTTTTCATATAAAAAAGTTATATAATATATACTGGTCCGCCGGAATCATATTAAAGGCATAGAGGGGGCGGCAGGGATCTTTTATATTTTAATGGCACTGCTCAGCTCGGTACTCGGCTCGGCGGGCACGGTCCTGCAAAAGAAGGGCAGCGGCTGGATGGTACGCAGCGAAAAGCGCCCGGATAACGCAAAGGCTCTGTTTTTGATTTGGGCAGCCGGAATGGTTGTCGCTTATGCGTTTTCGGCGGTGCCGCTGGTCATCGCTTCGAAAAAACTTGCCCCCCACATTATTTCATCGTTATCGGGGTTCAACATCGCTTTGACTGTGGTGCTCTCACACTTTTTCCTAAAAGAGAAACTCTTCCGTTCGGATATTCATTATGGGCTGGTGATTGCCGGCTCCATTGCATTGCTGAGCTTTCATCTGACCGATACCTCGGGCGAAGTGAACCGGACTTATCTTTATTCGCTTCTGGCGGCGCCGCTGACGCTGCTGATTCCGCTCCTGTTTAAAAAGATGGATAAAAAACGCAGAGTTGCGATGCTCGGCGTGTTTTCGGGTCTAATGATGGGACTCAGCGTCGTGATGCTGAATATATTGGTCAAACAAAACCAAACGATTTCCGCGCAAATTTTCGTCTCGCCGTTTTTATATTTTTACCTGCTGACGGGCGCGGCCTCCGTAGGTGCGGCACAATCGGCATTCCGGATCGGAGATATTGTGCTGTTCACACCGGTCCAGGTGGTCGCAGGGATGTGTTATCCGTTATTCTGCTCGTTTTTTCTCTATGAGACCGCGGTCGAATGGTTTCAGGTCGTCTTGATTTTATTAATGGCATTTTCGTGCTGGGGCATAGAAAGAAAAAGATAAAACATATTTCGGGCTCGACTTATGCCGCAAAGTGATATCGATGATACTCTAACCATCGCGGAGACGGAATAAAAATCTCTCTCTGCTTTTTTGAACGGCGCGTAAGGGATGCCGCACCCTGCTTTCGATTTCCATTTCTACTCATTTAAGGCCAACTGTTAAATGCCGAAATTTCTATTGACCCGACACACGGTTGCCTTTATAATAGAGCGGGGGTGTTTAAAGTTGGACGAATTTTATATTTCCGCAAAGGATAAAGCATATTTAAGGGAACTGGCCAAGAAGCAGGCCGAATATGCTGCGCTGCCGGTGATGGCCGAGCGCACAAAACAATGGTATGCGCACAATGCGGTCAAAGGTGTCAAGCCGCTGATCGTGGTGGAGCAGGGTTCATTCGGCCGCGATTTTTTACCGGAGATGAAATGCGAGGGGAAATTCGCCGCGGATCTGGAACGGCAGCTGCTTTCGAAGATTTTACAACACGAGCGCATCGACGACGACATTGTGGTGCCGGGTGTTTTCGAGGTTTATATGGATGTCGAATGCCGGGAATTCGGCGTGCCGGTTCAAATTCATCATGCCACCGATACAAAGGGGCGCGATGTGGGTTATGAATTCAGTTACCCGATTAAATCGCTTGAAAAAGATTTTAATAAACTGAAACCGTTTGAGTTCAATTTTGACCGAAAGCGGTTTGCCGATAAACTCGCGGCGGTCAGGGAAGCGATCGGAGACATTCTGCCCTGCGTGCCGACCAACCGCCATCATGTCTGGTATTACATGCACACCGCCAAGGTGATTCAGCTGCTGAGCATGGAACAGTGGATGTACGAACTTGCCGACAATCCCGATGCAGTGCATCAACTGATGCGCTATCTCAACGACAACATGCTGCGGTTCATCGACTGGTTGGAGAGAGAAAAGCTGTTCACGCCCGATAACGGCAACAACTACGCCGGAGCGGGCAGTTACGGTTTTACCGACGAGCTGAAAATTCCCGCGGACGGCAAGCCCATGGCCAAAAACGTCTGGGGAAACGTGAACTCGCAGGAATCGTTCGCCATATCCCCCGATATGTATGCCGAGTTCGTCTATCCGTATATCGCCGAAATCGCAGAGCGGTTCGGTCTGGTCTATTACGGCTGCTGCGAACCGGTTCATGCGCTTTGGCACAAATGTCTGAAAAATCTGCCCAATATGCGCAAAGTCTCGATTTCGGCCTGGTGCGACGAAGATATTATGGGCGAAGCGCTGAGGGGCACGAAAGTGATCTATTCCCGAAAGCCGTCGCCGAAATTTTTAGGCGTCGATCCGGTGTTTGACGAAGACGGTTACCGCAAATATATGAAAGACACCCTTTCCAAGGCACGGGGGTGCGAGATCGAGATCATCTTCCGTGATGTCTATACTCTGATGGGCGACCCCGGCAGACCCGCGAAGGCCGTTAAGGTTCTGCGTGAAGTCATCGAGGACTGTTGGAGGCCGTAAAAATAAAAGCTTCTCACAACTCACAAGTTTATGAACAAACCTATTTATGAGGAACTGAAAAACTATATTGGCGCGGATTTCGCGCGTTTTTGCATGCCCGGGCATAAAGGCCAGGGAGTTTCGGAAATCAAATTTGACCTGACCGAAACTGCCCGTACCGGCGATTTATACGAGGAAACCGGCTTTTTCGCCGACTCGATGAAAAAAGCCGCCGCGGTCTACAATGTGCCGGCGCTGCTTTATTCGACAGGCGGCAGCACACTCGGAATACAGGCGCTCTGTGCCGCATACTTTAAAACAGGGGATAAAATCCTGCTGCTGCGCGACAGCCACCGGGCGCTCGTCAACATGCTGGTTCTGCTTGGCCTTGTACCGATTTGGGCAGCCGACACAGGCGACGCATTATCGAAATCCCGCAATGCCGACGGTGCCTTTCTGACATCACCCGATTATTTCGGCAATCTGCTCAATTATAAAAAGCTCGCCGCTGCCTGTCATAAAAAACACATCCCGCTGCTTGTTGACTCCGCCCACGGCGCGCATTTTCCGGCAATCGGTCTGCCGTCCGCGATCGCATTGGGAGCGGATGCCTGCGTTATCGGGCTGCATAAGACTCTGCCCGCGCTGACCGGAGCCGCGGCTGTTCTGCTTTCCGACGCAGAAAAGACCGCCAAAGTCCGCAGCGGAATGCGCCTGTTCGGCAGCACCAGCCCGTCGTATCTGATCGCTCTCTCCGCGGAAAACGCAGTGGCATCACTGGAAGACGATCAAGACCGCTGGCAGGCGACAGCGACCCTCTGCAATACTTTCCGGGCTCAGTTTCCCGCTTTATTTTATCGTAACGACGATCCGACTCGTCTGGTGCTCTGCTGCGAAAACGCCGCAAAAGCCCTTGACGATGCCGCAATCTCGCCCGAATATGCCGATGACAACTGTGCGGTTTTGCTCTGCTCGCCGTATAACCGTGAGATCGATTTCGAGCGCCTCGGCGCGGTCTGCCGTATCTTGCGGCCGAAAAAGCGGGATATTGCGCCGCCGGAATTTTTGAAAATGAAACGCACTCCGCGGGAGGCCTGTTTTGCTCCGTCTCACACAGTTTCAATCAACGATTCCGTCGGAAAAATCGCCGCCGAGAGCGTCTGTATCTGCCCGCCATGCCGAACAGTTTTGTGCTGCGGGGAATTGATCACCGCCAAAACCGTCAAATTTTTAAAAACCTATGGAAAAATTGCCATAGATGTGCTAAAATAGTTTCGTAACCGATTCTGTGCGGCCATTTTTATAACGAAAATCAAAATTGCCGCGGCAGTTTTAGATAATTGGGATTTTAACACGAAGCAGAAAGCATTACTTCCGAATTCGAGTCGAACCTCCGCATATCCCATATTTGAAAGGAGAACCCCATGAAGCTGCTGCTCTGTATCGTCTCAAACGACGACAGTTCCGCCGTGCAGGCGGCATTGACCTCCGAGGGCTATTTCACCACCAAACTGTCCTCGACCGGCGGTTTTCTGAAGGCCGGAAATACCACCTTTTTGATCGGCGCGGAAAATGCCGACGTCGATAAAATCATCTCGATTATCGGTAAATACAGCAAACGCCGCAAGACCGTGCTGCCCAGCTCCATGCCGACCACCGTCTATTCCGGTGCTCCGATGAACACCGGCTCGGCTCCGATAGAGGTCTCGATCGGCGGTGCGACAGTCTTTGTTCTGAACATCGAACGCTTTGAAAAAATGTAATGTTAGCCGAACATTTTGCCGGCAATAAAGCGACCGTCTCCCGACTCGAACATCTCGTCGCCTCGGGCAGAATGCCGCACGCGGTTTTGCTCGCCGGCGAAAGCGGAACCGGCAAATCAATGCTTGCGCGGCTGCTTGCGGAAACCGCCGTCTGCAGGAATGCAGACAAGCCCTGCGGAGTTTGTACGGGTTGTAAAAAAGCGCAGTCCGGGTCGCACCCGGACATTCGCATTTATAACGATGCAGAAGCCTTTAAAAAAAAGGAAGATATTCCTCAATTCAAATCCGAACTCTATCTGATCCCGAACGAAGCCGAGACCAAGGTCTATATTATCGAAGACGCCTGGGACGTCAGCCCCGAAGTTTCAAATGCGCTTTTAAAAGCGCTGGAAGACCCGCCTCAGCGCACGCTGTTCATTCTGACCTCGCCGTCGCGCGCGAAACTGCTGCCGACCATTCGTTCGAGGCTTACCGAGTTTCTGCTTACTCCGGTCGACCCTGAAATTGCGGCTCCGTTTGTCGCCAAAGACGCAAACTGCGGGCTTGGAAAAGCCGGGGAGACCGCCGCTTTGTTCGGCGGAAACATCGGGAAAGCCGTTCGATATCTTACAGACGATCATTTCGCCGCCGATATCAGCCTTATCAAATCCATTCTGGAGGCATCGATTACGCCGGGTTCCTATGAATTGAACCTGTTGCTGCAGTCACTGTGCAGCCGCAAGCGCCCTGAGATCACCGAGTTTTTGGACCTGTTGTTTGACCGAACCTGCTCGGCGCTCTCCGCCAAACAAAATAAAAAGGCGGCTGCGGGCGTACCGGAGGGTTTTGAACTCAAGATCTCAACCGGCCGTCTTGTCAAAATTTGTGATGCCATCGACGACTGCAGAAACTATCTCGATGCCAACGGCAGCATGACTGCGATCATGCTTTTGCTGGCAGCCCAAATGCGTTCATAAAGATTCGTCTGCATAACGATTAACAGTTCGGACATCATCATTAATGTCCGTTTTACTTGAAAGGATGAAATAGATATGCCCAAATACGCAGGAGTGCGTTTTCAAAACGGCGGAAAGGTCTATCACTTTCTCGCCGGAGACCTGCCGGTCAGGAGCGGTGACCACGTGATCGTCGAGACCGCGCATGGCCCCGAGTATGGCGAAGCCGCCACCGATGCGCTCGATTTCGAACCCGGCGGAAACGTCGAACCCACAAAAGAAATTGTGCGAATCGCAACCGACACCGATGCCAAACAAGACGCACAAAACCGAAAAAAAGAGGCCGACGCCTTTAAAATCTGCGAGCAGAAGATCACCAACCACAAACTCGAGATGAAGCTGATCGAGGTCAATTACAACTTCGACGGCAGCAAGATCATCTTCTTTTTTACCGCCGACGGCCGCGTCGATTTCCGTGAACTCGTCAAGGACCTCGCCTCGGCTTTCCGCACCCGAATCGAGCTGCGCCAGATCGGCGTGCGCGACGAGGCCAAGATGCTCGGTGGGTTCGGGGTCTGCGGAAAGCCGTTTTGCTGTGCCACGTTTTTAAGCGATTTCCAACCGGTCTCGATCAAGATGGCAAAGGAACAGGGGCTCTCGATGAACCCCGCCAAAATTTCCGGCGCCTGCGGGCGGCTGATGTGCTGTCTCAAATATGAGCAGAACGCCTATGAGGATCTCCAGAAAATCACGCCGCGCCCCGGTTCCACGGTCGATACGCCCGACGGCACGGGCTGCGTCACCGAATCTTCGCTGCTGAAGAGTACCGTCAAGGTGCGGCTCGACCGCACACCCGACGTCCTGCCCAAGCAATACAGCGTCTCGGACGTCAAGCTGCTTCGCCCGGCTCGTCCCCCGCGCGAAGAAGTCCCCAAAGAACTCGAAGAACTCTCGGATCATTGAATCAATATTATATTATAATTCCGATAATGCTTTCCGAAACCGTCCCGCCGTTTGACTCCGGCGGGGCGGGTTTATTTGAAATAAGAAATAATCGTGAAGAGGGAAAAATTGTTGTACACGGGGGTGAGTGCGGAAATCGTGCCGGATTAAAACTCTATCTAATTTATACGGATTATCTCCACAATTTTCGGGTTTTTATCTTGCATTTTTCATTAAACTATGTTAAAATATGATGTTGGGAACCGCCCAACGGGCTTTTGCGGATAAAATTTCGCTTTTGCCCGAAACTTTACACGGAGGAACATAAAACATGCCTTATACCATCAGTGACGAATGCATCAAGTGCGGCGCCTGTGAGAGCGAATGCCCGGTCAGCGCCATCAAAGAGGGCGACAAAAAGTATGTCATCAACCCGGATGAATGCATCTCCTGCGGCGCCTGCGCGGGTGTTTGCCCGGTCAATGCCCCCAAAGAACAATAAGATTTACCCTGAAAAAGGGGCCTGGACTTTCAGCGCATTCAATCTGCTGGAGGGCCGTATGGCCCTTTTTTGGTTTATGAAGTAAAATGAGAAGAGAACCTCTCTCCGACTCGATTTTCGTCTGTTCGGACAAAACCGTTACTTACGGCGTCAACGCCTTCTTACTGGCGCGGTTTTCGGTACCGCGGGAAAACGAACTCGCCCTTGACCTCTGCGCCGGATGCGGCATCGTCTCATTGCTCTGGGCGCGGGACGGGGACTGCCGAAATATCACCGCGCTTGAATTGCTGCCTAAAGCCGCCGAGCTCGCGCGCGAAGGTGTGCTGTTATCCATGATCGAAGACCATGTTTCGGTGCTCTGCGCCGACCTGCGCGATTATAAAGCTCTGTTTTCTCCCTCGTGGTTTGATCTGATTGCGGTCAACCCGCCTTTTTATCAGGTCGGTGCGGGAACAATCAGCCCCAATCCCGAACGGGCGTTCGCTCGCAGCGACCAAACCGCTGCCCTCGACAACATCTGCAAAGCAGCATCCTATCTGCTAAAATCAAATGGCCGCCTGACAGTTTGTATTCGGCCCGATCGGGCCGAAGAACTCAAAACTCTCCTGCAAGCGTCCGGAATCACCCCAACCCGTCAACAATATATACGGCATGACTCCGAAAAAAAGCCGTTTCTCGTGTTGTTCGAGGGTAAAAAGGGCAGCGGAGAACTCAGCCGACTATCCGATTTTTTTCTTTACCAAGGCCGAAAACCCACCGAAGATTACTTAAACATCTATGAAACATATAGGAAGTGAGCGCATGGCCGGAACATTATTTATCACCGCGACGCCGATCGGAAACCTCGGCGACATCGGAGAGCGCGCTTTGAAAACGCTGTCCGAAGTTGATTTTATCGCTGCCGAGGACACCCGCGTCACATTAAAACTGCTCTCGCATTTCGGAATTTCCAAGCCGGTCGTCAGCTATCACGAACATAATAAATTTATCGCCGGAAAACAGATCACAGAGCGTTTGAAAAACGGCGAGTCCTGCGCTTTGGTCACCGATGCGGGTATGCCCGCGGTCAGCGATCCCGGCTGTGAGCTCGTTGCCGCCTGCCGTACAGAAAATATCCCGGTCACTGTCATCCCCGGCGCTTCGGCTGTCGTCTGCGCGGTGGCTCTTTCCGGTTTTTCGAAAAAACGCTTTTCGTTCGAGGGCTTTTTGCCTGCTTCGGGCAAAGAGCGCATAGACGCGCTTTCCCGTGCCTCCGGTTATGAAGGCGTCGTAGTTTTTTATGAGGCTCCGCACCGACTGCAAAAGACCTTATGTGATCTGTATGATTCGTTCGGAGATATACCCACTGTCCTCGTCAAAGAGATCTCTAAAATTTATGAGACGGTCATCCCGGGTAAACTGTTCGATTTTCGCAGCGGTTACGAAGATGTGCGCGGTGAATATGTAATCGTGCTCGAAAACACCCCCGAAACGAAAACCGAAGACCCGGCTGTGTTCGCGCTCGAATTGACCGCCATCGGAGTCTCTGCCTCCGACGCCGCAAAATACGCCGCTAAAAAGCTCGGAGTCAAAAAGAACGAAATTTACGCCCGTATCTTAAATAGAAACAAAAAATAAAGTTTGAGCTGCGGAATAAAAACCCTCAAATCTTCGCAAAATACAGGTAAACCGCTTACGGAGGTATGAGGATATATGAATCAAAAACTCGCAAAGGTGCTCTGCACCATGGCAATCGGCGCGGTTGTGAGCGGAATTGCAACTGCGATATTCTATCGCCCCGCGCCGAAAGCAATGAACATGTTTTGTCAGTTTAAAAAGAAAATCGCAAAGACGCTCCGTTCGATGGGCGGCATTGCGGACGCAATCGGGTACATGCTCAAATAGCGGGCCCGATACATAGAAACAGTGTAAAGTTGAAAGTGTAAAATGTAAAGTGACAAATCAGTTACAGTTCGCAGTTAAAAGTGTACAGTGACAAATCCGGGAAATTCCCCTCTATGGAGGGATGTCATGTTCACTTTATATGCACATGCTGAGGTGATTCTCTGTTTAAAGCGCCTGAACTTTACGTTTTACCCTTTACATTTTGCTCTTCATTTGATTTATTGCTGTTTCTGCGGTATAATATACCATAAATCCCACGAATCGGAAGGTTCGGGATTATTATGGATATTATGACGCCGTTTTCGGCTTCCATGAAAGGAATGTCTCCCATGGCACAAAAAAGAGCCGTTACCATTCAAGATATCTCCTGCTTCGGAAAGTGTTCGCTGACCGTCGCGCTGCCGATCATCTCGGCTGCGGGCGTCGAGATTGCGGCGATTCCGACCGCGGTACTCTCGACCCACACCGGCGGATTCACCGGCTATACCTATCGTGACCTCACCGACGACATCACGCCGATCGCCGCCCACTGGAAATCGCTCGGTCTCAAGTTTGACGCAATCTACACGGGTTATCTCGGCTCGTTTGAACAATTGCGCTTAATGGGCGAGTTCTTTGATTCCTTTAAGGGGAGCGGCATCGTGATGATCGACCCGGTCATGGCCGACAACGGCATTTTATACGGCGGCTTCTCGCCCGATTTTCCTGCCGGGATGGCCAAGCTCTGCGTCAAAGCTGATCTGATCGTCCCGAACCTCACCGAAGCGGCATTTATGCTCGGTGAAAAGTTTGTCGGCGACACCTACGACCGCGCTTATATCGAGACCCTGTTAAAAAAGCTTTCCGGGCTCGGCCCGAAACAGGTCGTTTTGACCGGCATCAGCTTTGCACCGGACAAACTCGGTGCCGCCTGCTATGACACCGACACCGGAAAAGTCGATTATTATTTCAACGAGCGTGTGCCCGGTTACTTCCACGGCACCGGCGACGTGTTCGCTTCGGCGCTGCTCTCGGCGGTACTGCGCGGCAAAACCCTTCCCGAAGCCATCAAAATCGCCACCGAATTTACACTCGAGAGCATCAAGCGCACCGCCGCTGCAAAGACCGAACCCCGCAACGGCGTCGACTTCGAGGAATCGCTCCCGAACTTCATCAAAGCACTGAATGCATAAAGCATAAAGGTCGTATAAAGATTGTATAAAGGATTTCTGATTTTGCTTGTAATGTAGGTTTACTGTAACTATAATAGCCCTTATCTCTTCGGTTTGCCGTGAAAATGAGCAAGTCCGAAGAGAAAAAAATCAAACTTTAACTTTTGAAAAACAAGCGGTTTATGACGGTACACACTTATATAGCCGCTTCCATCAAAAAGGAACAGGGAATTATGGAAACATTGAATGTAAACGGAAAAGAAGGCAGCAGCGGCCCGACAAAAGAGATTGCCGAACTTCTGGTCAATGAGGTCTATTCCGCAATGGAAACCGGTCCGTCGGGACTGTCCAAAGCGGAGGCCGAAAATCGCCTGAAGAAATACGGCGCCAACACGATCCGGGAAGTGAAAGGCAAACCGCTGATTGTCAGATTCCTGTCAAATTTTGTACATCTCATGGCAATCTTGCTTTGGGTCGGCGGAATTGTGGGCTTTATCGCTAAAATGCCGGAACTCGGAATTGCCATTTGGATGGTCAACATCATCAACGGCGTATTCAGCTTTATGCAGGAGTTTCGCGCTGAAAAAGCCACCGCGGTATTAAAAAAGATGCTGCCGTCTTATGCCCACGTCATCCGCGACGGCGAGGAGCAGCGGATTCTCGCCGAAGATTTGGTGCCCGGAGACCTCATCCTGCTTGCGGAGGGCGATAAAATCTCGGCGGACGCGCGTCTCATCGATGAGAGCGATCTCAAGGCCGACCAATCCACGCTTACCGGCGAATCTCACTCCGTCAGCAAGACGAGAGAAGCGGTTTTCCGCAAAGACATCTCCCACTTGGAAATGCCCAATATCGTTTTTGCCGGGACGAACGTCGCTTCCGGAACGGGGAAAGCGGTTGTATTTTCCACCGCAATGAATACCGAATTCGGTAAAATCGCAAACCTCACACAAAGTCAAAAAGAAGAGATCAGCCCTCTTCAGGCCGAGCTTGCCAAAGTTACAAAACAGGTCTCGTTCATGGCTGTAAGTATCGGTGTTTTCTTCTTTATTGCCTCGATTTTTCTCGCAAAAGCCAACCTTGCGGAGAGCTTTATCTTCGGAATGGGCATGATCGTCGCATTTATTCCGGAGGGCTTATTGCCCACCGTGACACTGTCGCTTGCGATGGGCGTTCAGCGGATGGCCAAGAAAAATGCCCTTGTCAAACGGCTTTCGGCAGTGGAAACCCTCGGCTGCACCACGGTGATCTGTACGGATAAAACCGGCACTCTGACGCAGAATGAAATGACCGTCAACGACATCTGGACGGTGGACAGGCAATATAAAGTGACCGGAGTCGGTTATGCGCCCGAGGGGAAAATCCTGGACAGCGAGATGAAGCCGCTGCAAAAAGACGATAACGGCCTCCGTCAGCTCTTAATTTGCGCCGGACTTTGCAACAATTCCCGGCTGGTCCCGCCGGAGAATTCCTCCGGCCGCTGGACCGTTCTCGGCGATCCGACCGAGGCCTGCCTGCTGGTCGCCGCGCAAAAGGGCGGCATAAACCTCAGCGACGAACTTCGCCGTACGCCGCGCCTGCGGGAACTTCCCTTTGAATCGAACCGCAAACGCATGTCGACGATTCACCAATCCGATTCGGCCGAAAAGGCCGCGTATATTAAAGGCGCGCCGAAAGAGGTGCTTGAACTCTGCACACGGTTGTCTTCCAACGGACAGGAAAAGCCGATGGATAACGCGATGCGTGAACGCATCATGGAAGCCAACGACCGTTATGCGCGCAACGGCCTCCGCGTCCTCGCGGTCGCAATCCGAAAAATCAACGCCGAAACCGGCCTTCCCGCAGGATTGAGCGCCTATACGCCCGAGCTTGTGGAACAGGACATGGTATTTCTCGGATTGATCGCAATGATGGATCCTCCGCGTCCGGAGGTCTCCGAAGCCGTCGAAAAATGCCGCCATGCCGGGATCCGCATCATCATGATTACCGGCGACTACGGCCTCACAGCGGAGAGCATTGCCCGCAGAATCGGCATTGTTAAAGGCGATAAAGTTCGAATTTTGACAGGCATCGAGCTTGAAAAAATCAGCGACGACGAGCTTCAAAAAGACCTTCAGGACGAGATCATCTTCGCCCGTGTCGCCCCGGATCAAAAGCTGCGCGTTGTTTCGGCGCTTCAGAGAATGGGCAATGTCGTCGCGGTCACCGGAGACGGTGTAAACGACTCCCCGGCGCTCAAAAAGGCCGATATCGGTGTCGCGATGGGCATCACCGGCACCGACGTCGCAAAAGAAGCCGCGGACATGATCCTGACCGACGACAATTTCGCGTCTATTGTCAGCGCGATTGAAGAAGGCCGCGCGGTCTATAACAATATCCGTAAATTTGCGATTTACATCCTCAACAGCAATACACCTGAAGCCGTGCCCTGCATTTTCTATCTGTTCTCAGGCGGAGCCATTCCGCTGCCGCTGACGGTCATGCAGGTGCTTGCAATCGACCTCGGAACCGATATGGTCCCCGCCATCGCTCTCGGAACCGAGCTGCCCGAAGAGGGGATTATGAACCGGCCTCCGCGAAAAAAAACGGAGCACTTGCTCAATAAAAAAGTGTTTTTACGCGCGTTCCTTTGGTACGGTATGCTTGAATCGGCAGCCGCAATGCTTGCTTTCTTCTATCAAAACTGGCTGCACGGCTGGCCTGCATCCCCGATGGCAACTTCCGGAACACCCTATATGCTGGCCACGACCATGACACTCGCCGCGATTGTCTTCTGCCAGATCGGCGTGGTGTTTAACTGCAGAACGGACTTGGCTTCGGTATTCAAAGTCGGAATCTTTAAAAACCGCATGGTGTTGGTCGGTATCGGAGTCGAACTGACCCTGCTCGCGGCCCTGTCCTATGTCCCGTTCCTGCATAATCTGTTCAACACGGCGCCTCTCGGCCTTCGCGACTTTGCTTTCCTCATCGTACTGCCCCCGCTGATGTTATTCTTGGAAGAACTTCGGAAAGCGGTGCTCCGCAAAAAAGAAAGGCGTATTACCGCCTCGTATAAAAATATCAATTAGGAGGTCTTGTTATGAAAGCGATTATTGTAGGATGCGGGCGAATGGGCGCAGGACTTGCCCAAACCCTCGTAAAGAACGGGCACACCGTCACGGTGATCGACCTTGATCCCATGGCTTTTGAACGCCTGCCCGCTTCGTTTTCAGGCAACAAGGTCGTCGGTATCGGATTCGACCGTGATGTGCTTGCCAAAGCCGGTATCGAAAGGGCCGACGGACTCGCCGCAGTCACCGAAAGCGACGAAGCGAACGCCGTCATCGCCCGCATGGCCAGTTTAATCTTCAGAGTGCCGAAGGTCGTCGCGCGTCTGTATGACAGGCGAAAAGCTGAAATCTACAAGCGCCTCGGAATTCAAACCATCGATCCTTCCACCTGGGGAATCAACCGCATTTACGACCTGTTGTGCTATTCTCAGCTGAATGCCGTCACCAGTTTCGGAAGCGGTGATGTGGATATCGTGGAGGTTGAGGTTCCGATCCTGATGGCGGGACATACCGTACGGGACCTTACGGCCTCGGGTGAGTTCGTCGTGATTTCGATCACCAGAAACAACAAGACCTTTCTTCCCACCCTCGGAACTGTTTTCGAAAAGCGGGATCTTTTGAACATCGCCGTTTCGGCGGCGTCGAGCGAACGGCTGAAAACGCTGCTCGGTTTGGCGTAAGGGAAAGGAAGTGTTACTATGAACATTATTATCGTAGGCGGCGGACAAGTCGGCTCCTATCTTGCAGCCCTGCTCGTAAAAGACAACAATAAAGTTACCTTGGTCGAAGAACGGCAAAAACAGCTTACCCTTTTAAACAACGAGTTTAAAGGCGTAAACATCATCGCCGGCGGCTTCACCGATCCGGCAGTCCTTGAAAAAGCCGGTATCGAAAAAGCAGATGTCGTCGTTGCGGTCACCGCAAAGGACGAGACCAATTTGGTTGTGTCCACTCTTGCAAAATTCGAATTCGGCGTCGGGCGAGTGATTGCGCGCGTGAACAATCCGAAAAACAACTGGATTTTTACCCCCGAAATGGGTGTCGACGTCGGCCTCAACCAGGCCGATTTAATGGCTCACATCGTGGCCGAAGAGATGTCACTCGGCGACATGATGACGTTGATGAAGCTGAATAAAGGCAAACACTCTCTGATTCAGGAAAAAGTCCATCCCAAATCCCCCGCTGTCGGAAAATCTCTTCGGGATCTCGGTCTGCCGGTCGAATGCGTTCTCTGTGCGGTTATCCGCGATTCAAACCTGATTATCCCGCGCGGAGATACCGTGCTTGAAGCAAATGACGAAATTCTCGCGGTCTCCCATGTGTCGAAGATCAAAACGCTTGCTGCGTTTCTTGCGCCGAAGGAATAAAGCAATCGCACGGACATTGTTTTCTTGCCCGGGGCGCAGTCAGTCCTGAATTCCTGCGGAAAGGGTGAAAAACAGCGGTGTATAAAATCTTCATCGTCGAAGACGACCCCACCATTTCAAAATTGATGGGCAGAGTACTTGAAAAATGGGGATTTGCCGTCGGTTGTGTTTCGGAGTTCTCGGCGGTGCTGGCCGAATTCCGGGCTGCTGCCCCTCATCTCGTCGTGATGGACGTCTCGCTGCCGTTTTATAACGGCTATTACTGGTGCGAGCAGATCCGCCGCGAATCCAAAGTGCCGATTTTGTTCGTCTCGTCCCACACCGATAACATGGATGCGATCATGGCAGTAAACTTGGGCGGCGACGATTACATAACCAAGCCTTTCGCGCCCGAACTGCTGATTGCGAAAATCAACGCGTTACTGCGAAGAGCATACAGCTATACCGCAGAGCCGCCCGCCCTCGAAGCGCGCGGCGCTCTGCTTTGTGCCGACGGTGCGCTGTCTTATAACGGTCAAAAAATCGAGCTCTCAAAAAACGAATTTCGTATTTTAAAAATTTTAATCGAACATAAAAATCAGATCGTCTCCCGCGAAGCGTTAATGAAAGCGCTCTGGGAGTCCGAAGACTTTATCGATGACAACACCCTGACGGTCAACATCAACCGCATGCGTAAAAAGTTGTCTGACGGCGGCCTTGACGACTTGATTTCGACACGCAAGGGCGAGGGGTATCTGATCCATGATTAGAAAATATCTTCGTTTCCGCCGGTTCGCCCTGTTGCTTTGGCTTGTCGCCGAAATTTTTATCTCCGCCGTCACATGGTTGGCCGGTTTCAAGTCCGAGTATATTTTATATACCTTCTTGATTTCCGCTTTCACGATTCTGTGCATCTGTATTTTTGACTTTCTCAATTTTCGTGTAAAAATTAAGACGCTGATCGACATCCGTGAAAATCTCTCGGATGTGCAGCATAATCTGCCCGAACCGTCCGAAGTCATCAGTGCCGAATACACCGAGATCATCATCTCTTTATACGAACTTTTGCGCCTTGAACGCGACGCACACAGCGAGACCTTAGGCGCACAGATCGACTATTACACCGCCTGGCTTCATCAGATTAAAACTCCGATTGCCGCTATGCGTCTTGCGATTGACGCTGATGGTGCCGATGCGCAAAGCGCCGTCCCGATTCTGACCGCGGAATTGTTCAAGATCGAACGGTATGTTGATATGGCGCTGCAATATGCCAAAATCGGACGGCTGGAGAGCGACCTCGTGCTTGCGTCCTGTGACCTCGATGCGTTGGTGTTGTCCTGCATCAAAAAATATTCAACCCTCTTTATACAAAAAAATCTGACCGTCAGCTTTGAAAAAACCGGTTTTGTCGTAGTAACTGATGAAAAGTGGCTGGCATTTATCCTGGAACAGATTTTATCCAATGCCGTCAAATACACCGAAAAAGGCGGCGTCAAAATCCGCCTTGAAAACCGTTCTCTTGCGGTTGAGGACACCGGAATCGGCATCCGCAGCGACGACGTCGACCGTATTTTTGAAAAGGGCTATACCGGATATAACGGTCGGTATGACCGCCGCGCCAGCGGTCTCGGCTTATTTATGGCGAAGACTATCGCAAACGAACTCAACCTCACTTTAAGCGCCGGACGGAACCGTAAAACCGGCGCAAAGCTGATGATCGGGCTCGAAAAAGTCATCAAAGAACCCTAAAGTGACAAAACTGTAAGATTGAGACGGGGAAATGTAAGCCAAAATTATGGCAGCCGTTTCTCCTTTTTTGTATGATAATACCCGGAGCGTAAAAAATCGCTCGAGACATAAAAAAGGAGCAAAAGAGAGAAATGGAACTGCTTGAAGTAAAACATCTGAAAAAGGTCTATAACACCCGCCTCGGCGGTAAACAGTGCGTCGCCCTGCGCGACGTCAGCTTCACGGTCGGCAACGGCGAATTCACGGCCATCATGGGCGCATCCGGCTCGGGCAAAACCACGCTGTTAAATTTGATTGCCTCGCTCGACAAGCCCACGGGGGGAGAAATTTTACTCGACGGACTGAATTTCAACTCCATCAGCGATAAGGCAATTTCGGCTTTCCGGCGCAACAACCTCGGCTTTGTATTTCAAGATTTCAACCTGCTCGACACTTTTTCGATTCGTGATAACATTCTCTTGCCGCTCGTGCTTTCGAATATGCCGATCAAGGAGATGGAAAGCCGCCTTCTGCCGCTTGCAAAGCACTTGGGCATCGCCGAACTGCTTGATAAATTCCCGTTCGAGGTCTCCGGCGGAGAAAAGCAGCGCACCGCAGTCGCGCGGGCCGTCATCACCGACCCGAAGATCATTCTCGCTGACGAACCGACCGGTTCGCTGGACTCCAAGGCCTCTGCGGCTTTGCTTGAGCAGTTTTATGACTTGAACGCCGAGGGGCGTACTTTATTGATGGTCACCCACAGTTCCACCGCAGCGAGTTATGCCGGACGGGTGTTGTTCATCCGAGACGGTGAACTGTTCAACCAAATTTACCGCGGCTCGCTCTCCCGCCGGGAATTCCTCGACAAGATCGTGTCGACCCTCACGGTCCTCAACGACGGAGGTGTCGACGTTGAATAACCGCCTTTTTATCCGGCTTGCCAAGGCGAATCTCGCGCGTAACCGGCGGATGTACCTGCCTTACGCCATCGCCTCGGCCATCATGTCTGCGATGTTTTTCATCATCGTCAATACCGTGTTCAGCAAGAGCATCTCCAACATGAGCTACGGCCCGACCATGATGACCATGCTCGTTTTCGGCATCATCGTCATGTCGTTATTTACTTTCGGTTATATGCTCTACCTCAACAGTTTTCTGATTAAACGGCGCAAAAAGGAATTCGGTCTCTACGGCATCCTCGGACTCGAAAAGCGCCATGTCGGAAGAATCATTTTAGCCGAAAACACGATGCTCAACTTCTCGTCGCTGGGGGCAGGGCTGCTGATCGGCACGGTCTTCGGAAAATTGATCTTCATGCTGCTCATGGTTATCGTCCGTTCGGCCCCGGACAGTAAATTTGAGCTTTCCCCCTGGGCATATGCCGCCACAATTTTATTTTTCGGCGTTATCTTTTTAATCTCCTCAATCTATAACCAGTTCCGCGTGCGGCTGGCAAACCCGATTGACTTGATCAACGGAGAAAAGAAAGGTGAGAAAAAACTGCGCGGTGTGATTCCGCTCACGATTTTGGGCCTTGCCTGCGCCGGCCTCGGATACTACGCCTCATTTATTGTGAAAGGTTCGGGAGCTGCAATCGGCTATTTCTGGCCCGCAGTCATTCTGGTCATCGTAGGCACCAATCTGCTGTTCGTCTCGGGCAGCCAGTTTGTCCTCAGAGCCGTCAAAAAAAATCCCCGTTTATATTATAAACCCAAAAATTTTATTTCGGTCTCGGGGCTTGTGCACCGAATGAAGCAAAACGCCCTCGGCCTTGCAAACATCTGTATTCTCTCCACAATGGTGCTTGTCACCGTGTCGTCGGTCTGCGCGCTGTTTTTCGGTCAGGAAGGCATTCTTGAGACCCAGCATCCGGTCGATTATCAGATCGACATCTCTTATAATGCCTCCGGGCCGATGCCCGATATGTCCGCAGTTCCCGAAACGGTACGGGCGGTTGCTGAAGAAAAAGGCGTAAAAATCGAATCGATTTACACCTATAATGCCATTCAGAATTTTGCCATGCTTTCCGACGGCGAATTGGCCTTGAAATCCGCCGACGGAACCCTCTCAATCAAAGGTCTCAGCGATTACGACAGGCAATATAAACTCTATCTGGTTCCGCTTTCCGATTATAATGCTGTAACAGGTGAAAAAGAAACACTCAACGACAACGAAATTCTCGTTCTGAGCGATGAGCCGGTCAGCTCCAAAAATGTCACCGCTCCGAACGGAAACGTTTTCACGATAAAATTCGTCCGTTCCGGTACGGTCTTTACCGACTGCAAAAACAGCGTGCGAACCAAAGTCATTTACATCGTTGCTAAAGATATGGCTGCCTGCGGGCAGCTCGATTACACGGGCTCAGCCGATTCCGTTGACCTCAGACGCATTCTCACCGACATCAACTTATCCGGCACCGATTTTGAAGCCCGTATCGCATTTACTGATGCTGCGGGTGAAAAAATCGGTCAGATCGCCGGCTCTCAACTTTCCGAACCCGATTACAGCACCAGCAGCATCGACCGCGAACGCGGCCAAAACTACGCCACCTTCGGCGGTTTGTTATTCATCGGCATCTTCTTCGTCATCCTGTTCTTGGTCAACACCGTATTGATTATGTACTTTAAACAGGTCTCCGAGGGTTATGAGGACCGGGAACGCTACGAGATCATGCGTAAAGTCGGTATGAGCGACGAGGAAGTCCGCGCCACCATCAACCGACAGGTTTTGATCATCTTCTTTCTTCCGCTCGCCGCGGCGCTTGCGCATATTTTTGCCGCGACGAATATTATCACCCAAATCATCAGCGCCTTTGTCATGCTGAACACCGCTCTGACGCTGACCTGCATTGCGGTTTCCGTCGTGGTTTATTCGCTCGTCTATATCTTCGCCTTCCGCGCCACTGCCCGCACTTACTATAAAATCGTTAAATGACCACTGCAGGGAGTGACAAGGGTATCGTCTCTATTTCTGCCGTGCATGTCACATTTTACTTTCCTGTTTCTTAAACATCAAAACCGCCCGCCGAAAATTCGGCGGGCGGTTTTCATGATTTGACTTATGCCTTTTCGACCGATCTTGCTTCGATATAGCCCCTGCTTCCGATCGGCGCGAGTTGAAAACTCGGTGCTGCTTCTGGTGCCCATTTGTACCCGTACAATTCGGGTTTAAAGGTCTCAAGATGCTCCCAGACTTCCTCGATTGCCTCACAGAATTTTTCATCATCATACGGCTCGCCCTGAAATACCATTAAGGTACAGGGCGGCAGCGTGATTAGCTCGTATCCCGCGGGAATCGACTTGTCGTAATTGAGCGGAAGTTCGACACCTTGGACGTATTCCGAAGTGCCCGCCGGAATCAGGTGTTTCGGCAGCCACATGCCGATCGGCTCATACAGCGCTTCCTTAACACTCAGCAGCACGTTCCAAACGTCACAGCCGGCTTCCTCACAGCACTTGAAATATCCGTCCGCCGTCTTCCCGCGCTTCAACAGACATTTCCTCGCGGGACGTTCGATGACCTGTGCAAAAATCGTTTTAAAACTTGTATTCGACATAATTTCCTCCTTGTCGCTATTGTCAGGATGAAGAGCCCGATAACTCTGATGCGCTTTCACCGGCAAAAACAACCGGATTGCCGGTGTGCTGCGCTTATACTCCCCGGGCAGAATTCCGAATTCCTTTGAAAAGGCACGCGTGAAGCCCTCGTGGCTGTCAAACAGAAAGTCAAGCGCGATGTCGAGCACCCTGTGATCCCCGTCGCGCAGCGCCAAAGCCGCAGCTGTCAGCCGGCGCGCGCGGATGTAGTCATAGGGGCTGCGTCCGACCGTGTCGCGAAACATCAGCGTTACATATCCGGGGGAATACCCGGCAACGTCGGAGAGCTGTTTCAGCGTAATCGGGCGGTCGATGTGCAGGTCGATATACTCCTGCAGCTTCTCGACGACAAATGCTTTTTCTTCCTGCCGCATTTCACACACTCCTTTCGTGAAATTCCGAACTGATTATACCGAATCCGAAGATTGATTTCTCGACCGATCTTGCAATCATTTTATATCTTGTAGCTCACTTCGTCTTTGCGAGGGAGTCAGCGCGGGTTCCCCGCGCCGGACGAAGCAATCCAGAGCGCAAGCGTCCGGTTCACCCAGCGGGGAATTTACCTCAGTGTCTGGTTTGTCCCCATCGCATGGATTTTCACGGGGCTAAAGCTCCTCGCAAAGACGGGAAGTCGTCATCGCAAGTAAGAACGTCGAAATCGCAAGTATTCTTCCGCAATCAATTCTACGTTTTCAAAAACAGGTTTTGTGGTATCCACCTGTATGACAGTACATGTAAGCGTCTTTGCCCATTGTTCGATTCTTGTCAAAGGACGCTTTGATGCGAAATCCAGGAATGCCGCTTGCCGCTCATACATGTCGCCGCCCTTTGAAGCGCGGTCTCCGTATCGTTCAACAGCGCGTTGCTCGATGCGTTCCATTGAATATCATGCGGTGCCGACAGGTATACGGCAAAATCGTATATAGACGAAATCTCTTCGCAAAAGTCCCCGGTGACGGTACAGAGGACGAAAGAACCGTATTCGTCAATATCGGCCAGCATCAACCGCAAACACTCTTCGCGTGTACGCTCGACGGTATAGGGGATCTCCGACTTTTCGAAATGGTAATCCTCATGATCCATAAATTTGTAATTTAAAACGCGCGCCAGCTCCCGTCCGATGGTGGACTTCCCGCTGCCGTTTGCGCCGAAAACAATAATTCCGTTCGGTATTTTTCGCACCTCTGTCGTTAACGGTATTCTATTAAAACAGGGGTCGCATGAACGACCCCTGTTTTTTATGTACGTACAGCTCTTTCCTGTGCGAGATCAAGATATAACTTGATCGCTTCGCCGGGAATGTCCCACGGAATGTGATTGCCGATGCACATCATATACCCGCCGGATAGTTTGGAGGTCTCGACCATTCGATCGACCATATCCGAAATTTCAGCCGGGTTGTTGCGCTTTAAAATCCGGTTGTCGCCTTCACCCGCAAGGAAACAATCCTTATGTTTTTTTGCAATCGTCTTGTAATCAGTGTACGGTTCCGAGATAATCCCGTTAGCGCCGCAGGCGAACACGTCATCGGCATATTGATCCATGCAGCCGTCGGCCATAAAGATAACCCGTTTTCCGGCGGCTTTCAGCATGCCCCAGTATTCTTCATATCGCGGGAAAACGTATTTGTGCATCCACTCGGGCGAACAGACCGGCCCGCGCGTGGTCACGATGTCGTCGTGGCAGGTGACAAATTTGACCGGTAATTTGGCGTAAACCGAAAACAAGTGCCGGTTGATCTCGGCGAACTCATCCATGACCCGCTCAAACCGTTCATCGAGGCAGCACTCCAAAAACAATTCCCACCCGAAGGTCAGCAGAGGCCACATAAATGTCGTGTTATAAAAACCGACACCGCGCGCAGAAAACGGCTCCGGCTCGCCCCAGGGTTTCGGAAACGATACCTCGAAACGCTTTTCAATCGTTTCCATCGAAGAAAAATCATAGTGTTCGACCACAAAGCCCCAATCGGTCATGTCGGCGTGTTCAAGCGGACTGAAATTGAACACATCCTCGGCGTTCTTGAAAATCTGCTCGCCGTGGATAAATGTCCCGGTCTGTCCCGCGCCCCAGCGCACCGTGCCGTGGCAGATGTCGTCGCCGGTCGGACGCGCAATCGGCGCATCGTCCTTCGGAATCGCGAGATCAAGCCGCGGATACAGTTCCAGCATCCGCTCGCGGCAGAGCTTCGGATGGTCATAGGCATCGATACCCGTGATATAAGTCTCGGCGTCTGGGTTCGACCAGTGCTCCCAGTGCGGCAAGTGTTTCGGGGCAAGCCCCATGAACGCGTCGTATTTCTCTCGCTTATACGGTGTTAAATCCATATTCAATTTCCTAACTCAAATGAAACAGCAGCTTCAGGTCTTTGGCAACCGGGCTGTTGTCAGGATTGGTCTCCATGATGTCGGCCATAAAATCCCACCACTTGCGGTTGATCGCGGTGTCGGCACTCTTGGACCACTTCTGCTCGTCCTCAATCTCGATATAACCGAACAAAATCAGCGTCTCCGGGTCGAGATAGATCGAATAATTCTTGCCGCCGTGTTCGTGGATCATCTTGATCATCTCCGGCCAGAGTTCGTTGTGCCGCTTTTCGTATTCGGCCTCCATTCCCGGATAAAGTTTCATTTTAAAGCCCTTGTAAATCATGTTTCTGCTTTCCTCTCGTGTTTTATGTTTTATTTATCAACCGTAATATTTTCCGACCAGCCTGTTCATCAGACGAACCGGCAGAAGTTTTTGGAGAACTACGAAAAGTTTATATTGAAATCCCACGGCTTTCAGCGTTTTCGGATGTTTTTGCAGCGCGGTTTTATAAAACACTTTTGCGATGACCGCCGGATCCATGCCGTTTTGCTCCTCGTGCTCCATCTGCTTTACCTGCCGCTCGATGGTACTTCCGTACAGTGTATTTTCAATCGGCGCTTTTTCGCGTTTTTCGGTAAACCCGGTCTTTGCGTCGCCGAGCATCAAAGCGCAGACCCGGATGCCGAATGGTCGAAGTTCGTTTGCGAGCGCGCAGGCGTAGGCGTTGATCGCCGCCTTGCTCGCCGAATAGATAGTCTGGAACGGAACCGACAAAACTCCCGCGACCGAGCTCGTAAAAAGGAGATGCCCCCCGCTCTCGCGCAGTTTCGGAATTGCGGTCTTCACACAGTTGTGCGCGCCGACAAAATTGACCGAAATTTGTTTTTCAACCGCTGCCGTCTCGGTAAATTCGATTGCGCCTGAGATGCCGAATCCGGCGTTTGCAATCAGCACATCGATATGTTCAATCTGCGCAAATGACGCTTTGACCGCTTCCGGATCGGTGACGTCTGTGGTGATATGGAGAATGCCGTCATGACTTTTTCCGTGGCGCGAGAGATCATAAACCTGCCAGCCGTTTTTAACAAACTCATAAGCACACGCCAGTCCGATACCTCCGGACGCGCCGCTGATAACAACCGTTTTCAATTTTTATACCTCTTTTACGCACGCGGCATCCTGCAAAATTGCCGAGCCGAGCGCGGTCGTTTATTAGTTCTCTTTTGTTTCCGCCTCAATTACTTCTTTCATAATGTCCATTGCCTCGTCGAGCAGGGCATTGGTATGAGTCGCCATATAACTCGTGCGCAGCAAGCAGTCCGCAGGCCCCGTCGCAGGCGGAAGCACCGGATTGACATAGACGCCCGCATCGTAAAAGTCCTTTGCCCGTCTCAGAGTTTTGAAGGTCTCGCCGGTCGGAAGCGGGATGATCGGAGTCAGATCCGTGCAGCGGTATTCGATGCCGCGCATATCCATCCCGGCCCGGACAAAACGCGAGATCTCGCGCAGGCGCTCGACACGCTCGGGGTGATTGCGCAGAATTTCGAGGGCCTTCAGCGCCGTGGCACAGCTGGCCGGAGGAATCGAAGCGCAGAAGATGAAGGGCCGCGAGGAATGCCGCGTAAATTCGACAATCTTGGTATTTGCCGCCATATAACCGCCCAATGAAGCCAGCGACTTACTGAATGTACCCATGATGATATCGACTTTATCCGTCAGCCCGAAATACTCGGCGGTGCCGCGCCCGTGGCCGCCCAGCACGCCAAGCCCGTGGGCATCGTCCACCATTACACGTGCGCCGTATTTTTCGGCGAGCGCGACGATCTCGGGAAGTTTGCAAATATCTCCGCCCATGCTGAACACACCGTCGGTGACAATCAGCTTTCCGAATTTATCATCGATCTCGGAGAGTTTCTTCTCCAGGTCGGCCATATCGCTGTGGCGGTAGCGCACCATCTGCGCATACGACAGCCGGCAGCCGTCGTAGATGCTCGCGTGGTTCTCGCGGTCGCATAAAATATAATCGTCTTTCCCGGCAATCGCGCTGATAATACCCAAGTTGGTCTGGAAGCCGGTCGAGAAGGTCATCACGGCGTCTTTGCCTAAAAATTCCGCCAATTCTCTCTCCAGCCGGACATGAAGTTCCAGCGTCCCGTTCAAAAACCGTGAGCCGGAACAGCCGCTGCCATATTGCTCAAGTGCCTTAACGCCCGCCTCGACGACCTCGGGGTGCACGGTCAGGCCCAAATAATTGTTGGAACCGAGCATGATCCGGCGCTTACCCTCCATAACGACCTCGACATCCTGACGGGTCTGCAGCTCGTGAAAATACGGATAAAGACCCAGTTTTTTGGCCTCAGCCGTTCTGTCAAAATTACATTTTTCGAAGATATCCATCTAAGCACTCCCCTAAAAAAAATACGCAGTTAAGCTGGAATTCATTTTACCACCTGTAAAAAAACCTGTCAACACATCACATAAATGCCCCGTTCTCATATAATGAGGTTGAGCGGCCGTATTATCGTTTATAGCCGCAACCTGAAACGGAGGACATCATATTATGAACGAGCGTAACGGATGCAATCCGTCGACCGGCTCTTTCCGGGAAGTTGTCAATTGCAGCGTCGACAGGATTTACGATTCCTGCTACGACAAGGATTGTCTGGAAGATCTCCCGGTTTGTTTTACCAACAACGGCCAGAATATCATCGACAATTCCATTTCTGTAAAATTCAAGAGGTGTGAGATCGTCAACGTAATCGTAAACGTCGAGCCGATCCCCTATAACAACGGATTCTTTGCCGTCGACATAACCTTCTTCTTCCACTGCTGGTTTGAGTGTTTCACCTGCATGGGCGACCGCGGCCATTGCGTTGAAGGTCTTGCCATCTACAACAAAAAAGTCATCCTCTATGGCTCCGAGGGCGACTCGATGATCTTTACATCCCAGTACTCGGGTGACTGCGACGACTGCACGACTTTCAGCACCAACATGCCAAAAGCCACGGTTGAAACGGTACAGCCCATCGCGCTATCCGCGCGCCTGCTGGACATCTGCGATTTTCCCCGCAACCTTCCCCGCTTCGGAGCGAATATTCCCGCTCCGATCGCCGAACAATTCGACGGTCCGTTCAACGTCTGCGAACCGCGCAGAGTCGTTTTGGCCACCATCGGCCTGTTCTCGATTGTCAGCATCTCCCGCAAGGTCTCGCTGGTAATCCCGGCCTGCGGCTTCGGCGTCCCGCTGAAGGAGTGTATCGGCTCCGAAGAAGATCCCTGCGAACTGTTCTACAAGATTCAATTTCCAACCGATCAATTCTTCCCTCCGCGCATGGGCGACAACAACGCTGTCGCCGGACCCGGCTGCAGCTGCAACAGGTAGTCCATATAAGGACGTATTCTCTCCCAAACAAGAGACGGACGGCATCGCCGTCCGTCTCTTGTTATTTCATAATTTTTCGGTGAAAAGTGTAAGGCATAAAATTTAAGTTACATTTCCGTTGGAGGTCCTCCGGGCTTTTTTACTTTAACCGTCGACTTAAGACTCGGCGGTCTTCTCACGGTTGATGATTTATTTGATTAAATTTCCGGTTTCGTCTTTTTGATGCAGTTGATTGAATGTTTTATGACATTATGCTACAATAAAATCATCGGAGGCGGGAAGTTTGATAAACAGATTTTTCGAAACCGGAGTTTGGTTCTTATACAAAGGCAAAGGGTCAAGCACCCCAAAATCTTCGGGAGGATGATTCCATAAATGCCCTCGCTGCGTTCGATCACACTGCGCGAACAAATTCGCTTTATAAAACCGCTCACCTCCAAGATGGACATCAAGACTGCCCGTGCGGGCCAAGATGCCTTCGGCGCGCTCGGAGCTTCGGCAAACGCCCGGAAACTCAATTTTTCCACGGTGACGTTCGGAATTTTTAAAGCCCGCTATATCACCCGCCGCGAAAATGCCAATAATAAAGTGATCCTCTACCTTCACGGCGGCGCTTATACCGCCGGAGACATCAAATATGCCTGCGGTTTCGGCAGCATCCTCTGTGCCCGCACCGGCGCTGATGTGATGTGCCCCGCTTACCGGCTTGCGCCCGAACATCCGTTTCCGGCTGCCTTGCGCGACGCTGTGGCCTCTTATGAATACCTGCTCGATGAGGGCAACGACCCTGAAAACATCTCGTTTGTCGGTGAGTCGGCGGGCGGCGGACTGATCTTCGCCGTTGCGCTGGAGCTCAAAGCGACGGGCCTTCCCCTACCCCATAAAATGGTCGCCATCTCTCCCTGGGCCGATCTGACCTTTTCCGGCAAATCGTATGAGGTCAACCGGGACGCCGACCCTTCACTTTCAGAAGACCTTCTGCGGCAGTATGCCGTCATGTATGCCGGAGATGATACCGAAAATCCGCTGGTCTCTCCGATTTTCGGTGACCTGAGCGAGCTGCCCCCTTCGCTTATTATCGCGGGCGGGGACGAGCTGCTGCTCTCCGACGCGCAAAACCTTGCCAGACGCATCGTCTCCAGCGGGGGCAGATGTGAACTGATTATCGAAGACGGAATGTGGCATGTCTTTCCGCTGTTCAGCTGCCCCGAAGCCGACGATGCAATCGAAAAAATACACAAATTTTTGGAGATGCCGAATGGCTGCTAAGTCATGGATGAAACTGGATAACGCCGCAAAGATCTATCCTGCGGCAAAACGCCGAAATTGGACGGCACTTTTTCGGCTGTCTGCCTGCCTGACCGAGCCGGTCGATCCGGTCGCTCTTCGGGCGGCCCTCGAATCGTGCGCTAAACGCTTTCCGACTTTTACGCTTCGGCTCCGCCGCGGAATGTTCTGGTTTTATCTTGAGCATATCGACGGGGTGCCGAAAATTCAGCGCGATGTCGCAAATCCCTGCGTTCGCATGGACCTGCGGGAAAACAGGGGATTCATGTTCCGTGTCCGCTATTTCGAAAACACCGTCGCTGTTGAAATCTACCATGTGCTCACAGACGGCACCGGGGGTTTTGTTTTCCTCAAAACCCTTGTCGCAGAATATCTGCGCATCAAATACGGCGCAGTAATCCCGCGTGACACCGAAATACTAGATTGTTCGGAAGCGCCCAAACCCGATGAACTCGAAGACGCCTTTTTCAAATACGCTAAAAGCCATACCGCCCCTCGCGGTGAGAGCAGCGCCTATTATTTCAAGGGTACCCTCGAGCGCCCCGATGTCATCCATATCACGAATGCCCAGATGCCGCTCGATTTGCTGCTCGCCAAGGCAAAGGAGAAAAAAGTCACGCTGACCGAATACCTGACCGCCGTGTTGATTTTAGCCATCGACAAGGTGCAGCGTGCCGAGGGCAGACCCCAGCGCAAGCTGAAACCGGTCAAAATCTGCGTGCCAATCAATTTGCGCAAATTTTATCCGACCCACACGCTGCGCAACTTCTCCAATTATACGAATCCCGGTATCGACCCGCGCTACGGACTATTTTCTTTTGATGAGGTACTCTCGGCGGTTCATCATCATATGGGCAGTGAAGTCACCGAGAAAAAACTGAACGCAAAAATCGCGACCAACGTTCAGGTTGAAAAAGTGCGCGTTCTGCGTCTGATGCCGCTGTTTATCAAGAATATCGCCATGAAGATGACTTTTAAATTCGTCGGCGACCGCCAGACAAGCAGCAGTATTTCAAATCTCGGCGCAGTCAAGCTGCCGCCTGAGATGGAGCAGTATGTCACCCGTATGGATTTTATCCTCGGGCCGCTCTCGAGAAACCGCGTGATCGCCGCGATGCTTTCCTATCAAAACACCGTCTATTTTAATTTTACCCGAATTATAAAAGAGACCTTTATCGAGCGCGAATTTTTCCGCATGCTGGTCAAGCTGGGCATCCCCGTGCGAATTGAGAGCAATCAAATCGGGGAAACCCGGGAATGTGAATAAGCGGAACCATACCAAGCTCAACGAAAGGAACGGTCATAAAAGTATGTCATATTGCGTCAACTGCGGCGTGGAGCTTGCCTCCGCCGAAAAAAAGTGCCCGCTTTGCGGTGTTGCGGTCATCAATCCGGCAGCGTCTGTGCCGGAACTGCCGGTCTCAAAGTCCTATCCGACCCGAATGGAGATGATCTCCAGGAAAATCGACCGGAAGTATTTTGCATCGCTCGCAAGCATTTTACTGATGATCCCGCTGCTGATCACCGTGATCGTTGACCTGATCACAGGCGGCGGCCTGTCCTGGTCGCTGTATGTCATCGGCGCGCTGTTTTTATTATTCGTCTGCGGCGCGCTTCCGTTTTTCTTCCCGAAAAACCGCTTCTTTTTATTTATGACATTCGATGGACTCGTCCTGATGGGGTATGTCTTCTTAATTGCGTTCATTTCGGGCGGAGATTGGTTTTTGCCGCTCGGGCTTCCGATTTCGGGCAGCGTTGTATTACTCGCACTGGGTCTGACGACCTTGTTCTGCGGTAAAAAACACCGGGTCGCCGGCCTTTCGAAACTGGCTGCGGTGTTGTTCGCTTCCGGCCTTCTGACGGTTTCGATCGAGCTGATCCTCGATGCCTATCTGAAGGGACCGATTATTCCGAAGTGGTCGCTTTACGCTTTTGTCCCCTGCGTTTTCCTCGGTCTTTGCGCCGCAGTTTTGCAGCATCGCCGCAATTTCAAGGAGCAGATCAAAAAACGCCTGTTCTTTTAAATCGACGCAGTAAAATTTAAAACGCCGTTAATAAACGGCGTTTTTGTTTTTTGAACGGGTATTTACAGCGCGCACAGCGAGTCGTTGGGCAAAAACCCCATGTCTCCGGCGGCGTTTTTGACATAGGTGTAGCCGCTCATGCCGTTTTTGGCGATGCCGACGACATCCCCTTTTTCAGCAGAGAGAAAGGCCGAGAGCTCACCCCAGTAGACATCGCCGTCGAGCATTTCGCACTTAGCGAGTCCCTCTTCGCCGGTGTTGACGCAGCGCACCCGCAAAAAGTCGCCCGCGTCTTCAAGCACTTCGATCTCGGTGTTGTCAAGTTCTTTGCGGTGGCGATCGGCGGTAATCTTGACGCAGGCGCTCATATCGCCGTTGACATCTTTGATCACGCGGGCTTTTGGGAGCGCGTCAGCGCTGATCCAATCAATTTTATCGGTAATGATCAACATATTCAGCTGACGGGCGTAAGTGATCGTGCCGCCATCGATAAAAATGACGTTATTTTCATAGTCAAAAAAGGGGGCGAAGTTCGGACCCGGATTAAGATAATAGGTCGGGATATGGCCGCAGATAAGAGTTTTACCGGTTTGGTTTTTGCGGGAAAGATAGAAATTATAATTTGTGATGAAATCCGCATCAGTTCCTTCAAGGGTGCCGTTTTCAGGCAAACCCGCATGAGAGAGAATAAACTGCTCGGTCTCAATGCAGCAGGGCAGATTTTTATAATACGAGATTTCCTCTTTGTAATTTATAAGGAATGATTTACGAAATGTATTATCGATTTTAGCAGCACCGAGCTTTTTTGCGGCTTGAGTGAGGGTATTGTCGGGACGAAAAGCGGTGTAGTCAAGAGCTTTCTGCAGATCGCCTTCAAAAAGCCGCCACAGCCAGCGGTCGACGTTGCCGACGGTCACATAAACGCGGTCATTTTTCGAGAGCGCGTAGACATATTCCATCGCGCCGAGATTGTCGGGGCCTTTTTCGAGTGTGTCGCCGAGGATAAACAAAAAGTCAACGCCGGGACGGTATTCGGCTTTTTTCAACAAAGTTTTCAACAATTCCGGATAGCCGTGGACATCGGATGTGACCAGAATGCGGCTGCCCTCCGGGATATTGACACGGAGAATTTCACTCATAGCGGATCTCTTTTGCGCCGCAGAAGATTGGATTGAATTCGAATTCGATCAGGTTTCCGGCTTTCAAGTCAGAGTGTTCAGCGGAGACAGCAAGATTGGTTAAGCCGACGCGTCCTACAATCGGGATTCTTTTGCCGTCAAAACTGCCGTATAGGTGCTTTTGCGTCAGGTTGCGCTTGATGTTGCGCAGGCGGTCGGAAAACCGGAAGCCGTCGTGTTCGCGGGTCAAAAACACGCCGTCGGCGTGGCCGCAGTCGACGATGGCGATGTTCATATCGCTTTTTGCCTTGAAAACGCTGCCGTAACCGAAGGTATCGCCTTTCTTGAGAGTGCGCAGACAAAGCACCTCGCCGTAAAGGCGGCCTACCTTTTCAAGTCCGGCTTTAACGGAACCCTCACTGCGTCCGAGTAATGCCGAGCCGCAGCGCACCGCGTCAAGGCGGCTTTCGGGTAATAACAATGCCGCCGCTGAATTGGCTGCGTGCAGAATCCCCGGATTCAGGCCGAGATTACGCATCGTCTGAACGGCCTCGCTAAATTTCGAAAGCTGCAGCAAAGTGGAGCGATTGCCCTTTTTGCCGCCGAAACAGTTGGCAAAATGGGTAAATGTAGATACAATATGTATATTGTTAATAGAATTATACATTTCGGCAAACTCAGAGAGTTCCTCCTTGTTTATGCCGAAACGCCCCATACCGGTATCGACGGCGATGTTTATATCAAGTTTATTTTCACGCAGCGCGGCGCAAAGTTTCAGGGACTCGACACTGCCGACGGTCGGAATGATGTTTTCCGAGAGAATGGCCTTGACCGTATCGGGTTTATCATAAACTGAGCAAAGCAGGATATTGGCTTCGGGCAGCATTCGGCGGATGGCAGAGGAATCCTCATATCGAGCGGTGCAAAAATTGTCCGCGCCCTGTCCGGCCAGCGTGCGCACGACAAATTCCAACCCGAGCCCGTAACCGTCCGCTTTAATAAACGGAAAGACCTTGGCGGGGGCAGCAAGTTGCTTTAGTCTTTCATAGTTGCGGGCAAGGGATGCAGCGCTTGCGGTAATGATGGCCATAGGATTTTCCTTTCGCTCAACAAACGGTGTTTACTACCGCCGGATATTTTTGATTAGTTCTATTCCGCGATGGACCAGCTTTTCAACACCCGGATTGGTGACGAGATTGAATTCGCCGCAAAATTCGGTGAGTTCGCCGCCGAAGCCCTTTTTAAAGCGGTAAAGGCCGTATAGCGGGTTTTCGGGGGACAGATCACCCGAGACGCCGCGAAAATCGTAGATCTCGCAGCCGCTCTGAACCGCCCAGCGGATCATCTCCCACTGGAGCAGATAATTCGGCATGGCGTTGCGGTATTCATTATCCGACGCGCCGTAGAGATACCAAGTTTTGTTGCCGTATTGGATCGGGATGGTCGCCGCGATCATCTTGCCGTCGAGCTCGGCGACATAAAGCCGGGCGTTTTCGCTCATCGCCGTCAGAAGCCCTTTAAAATAGTACTCCGGGCGCGTGGCAAAGCCGTCACGTTCGCCGGTAATTTTCATGATGCGCGCAAACTCGCCGAGGTCGGGCAGGCCGCCGACGCGTACCTTGACACCGTTTTTCTCGGCGACGCGGATGTTGTAGCGGGTTTTAGCGGCAAAACCGGCGAAAACCTCTTCCTCGGTTTTGCCCTTGATGTCGAGCCGAAAGACGAAATTGGGCTGGACGGCGTCAAAGTTCTTGCCCACGACACGGGAAAATCCCTCATCTTCAAGGATCTTGATAAAACCGGTATTTTGTACGGGGACATCGGGGTCGAGTTTGATGATGTACCCGTGGCACTTTTTCGCCAGTTCCTTGGATTTTTCGATCAGCGCTTTGAGCGTCCCGGCATCATCGGGGTCGCAGACGGGGCCGCGCGGGGCATACATTAAATGATACGGCAGCACCGGGGTTTTGCGCAGCAAAAATGAAATCGCGCCCTTGATTTGCCCGTTTGGATCGGTTACGGCAACGGTCTTGCGGGTCCAGTCGCGTTTGACGGCGGCCCATTTCTCGCTCTGGCAAAAATGCCCCTTCGGGCTTGTCCTGATAAAATTTTCAATCTCTCTGTCGGTCAAAATATCACTCCGATAATAAATTATGGCAAAATTTTATCACATTGGCCTATGATTTTCAAGTTACGCTCGAGCACTTCGCGGCTCCGCCAGCCGTAAGCCCGCCCGGTCAGGTCGTCCAAATCTTTGGCGCAAATTCGGCCTTTTATGCCGCATAGAAACTCGGGCAGATCGGTCAATGCCGCATTTTCGTTGAGCGGGCAGACGTTTTGACAGATATCGCAGCCCCAGGCAAGGCCGCCTTTTCGGATGAGATCGGCTTCTTGATTGGTCAAATCACCTTTTTTTTGGGTGATGCGGGACAGGCAATCGCGCTTGCCAGAGAGGGTTCCGGTCAGACAAGCCTCAATACAACGCCTGCAGTCGGGACAAAACGCGACGGGTTTGTCATAGTAATCGAGTTTAAGGTCGGTCAAAATCACGCCGATGAAAACATAGGAGCCATATTTCGGTGTAATCAAAAGTCGGTTTTTACCGAAAACTCCAAGACCGCAGCGTAGGGCGGCGGCGACTTCGGAGAGCACCGAAGAATCGACGAAGGGCAAAAAGCGATTGTCCGGAAATGCGGATGAAAGCGCTTCACAGGCGGATTTCAGCCGATTGCCAACGACGATGTGATAATCCGGCACGCGGGCATATAAACAGAGGTTTTCGTCTCCGGAAGAGGGAGTTTTATAAGGGAACACCGCGGCGATGACCGAGGCGGGTGCGAAATCAAACGGAGTTTTGGGCGGATTGCGGAAAACCGCAGGTTCCGCGGCGCAAAAGCCGAAATCGGCGATGCCGGATTTAATTAAAACGTCATTCACCGAATCGGTCATGTTTCTCACCGCCCTCTTTAATCATTATAACCCCTGAGATTTTTTTTGGCAATTGCGAAAAAATGTTCAAGGAATGTTGACATCGGGGCATAAATTGTGTATAATGACGGGGCGCTTTCAAAAGCGTTTGTTTTTGTAAAAGACACAATCGGCATAGGGGCATAGCTCAGCAGGTAGAGCAGCGGTCTCCAAAACCGCGTGCCGAGGGTTCGATTCCTTCTGCCCCTGCCAGCGGCGCTCTGTCGCCGCAAGTTGCGAAAAATGATTGTCGCGCCCTTAATACCCATGTGGCTCGGTAGTTCAGTTGGTTAGAACGCTAGCCTGTCACGCTAGAGGTCGAGGGTTCGACCCCCTTCCGAGTCGCCAGATGCTGATATAGCTCAGTCGGTAGAGCGCGTCCTTGGTAAGGACGAGGTCACCGGTTCAAATCCGGTTATCAGCTCCAGAATTTTTAAAAGAAGTCGATTATTAACAATCGACTTCTTTTGCATTTTATGGTAATATTGTTTTAAATTAAATTGAGGAAAAAGAGATGATCCCATGATATGCAAGATTTGTGAATCATTGAAAACGATAAAAGATGATCCATATTATATTACGGAACTGGAAACAGGATATGTGGTGCTTAAGTTGTATCAGCGATTCAAGGGCTATACAATATTTGAATGTAAAGTCCACGCAGAAGAGCTGCATGAACTTGAACCTGAATACAAAGCGAAGTTTCTTTTTGAAATGTCGATTGTTGCAGAGGCTGTCTACAATATATTTAAGCCCGATAAGATGAATTATGAATTGCTCGGAAACGGTGTGGCGCATCTTCATTGGCATCTGATCCCGAGAGTCAAAGGTGATACTCCGCAAGACAGCCCGATATGGAAATTGCCTCATGATGAATTATATGATGAAAAAACAAGACCCGGTGATGATGAAAGGAAAGAAATGATTTTAAAAATCAAAACCGAGATCAAACAACTGCTGGGGGAATAGTTTTTCAGAGCAGTTATGGCATCGTCACCGATAGTCAGAACTATTTGTTTAAAAATGAGAGGGATCATATGAATTATCCGCATGATCGGGAACTGATTAAAAAGACGGCGAAGTGTTTTCGGTTTGTCTATCAGACGCCGGGGCGTTACATCAACGACCACTGCTTTGTCTCGGACGGAACGCAGCGGCACTGTTTTTATATCGACGGTGAAGTCGGGAAGGGTTGTTATGACCTCGGCAACGAGCAGATTATCGGGCATGCGGTGAGCTGTGACTTGCGCGAGTGGCGGCATGTCGGCAACGCGTTGGAAAGCGACGGGACGCTGCCCCATGAAGAACGGGGTATCTATGCGCCTTATGTGATTCAACATCAGGGCCGGTGGCATCTATTTTATGCGTCGCACAACATGGCGGGTGCGCAGTATATGTGCCATGCGTTCTCGAACGATTTGGAGCACTGGGAGCGCGACCGCGAGCCGTTATTTTATCCGGCATTTGATTGGAGCTATTGGAAAGAAGATGTCCCGTGTTCGTGCCGCGACCCGCATGTGATTTTCAATCCGGCTGACGGGCTGTTTTATATGTACTGGGTGGCCGATCTGAACACTCCGAAAGACGCCTCGTGCATCGCATTGTCGACTTCGGAAAATCTGCGGGACTGGAAACACCTCGGGCCGGTGTTATCGCGGAAATATTCTTTTTATGAGGCGCTGGTGATGAAAACCGAATCCCCCTGCCTGATCGAGAAAAACGGGTTGTTCTATCTTTTCTACCGCCACGGGGACGGGACCTATTACTGCATCTCCGATACGCTGACGGATTTCTCGCTTTCGAGCGCGTTTTATTTGGGGCCGTGCCACGCGAGTGAGATCTTTATCGCCGACGGCAGATGGGTGATCTCGTCCTGTTCGAGGCCGCCGGAAGATATTGTGCATAAATTCGACCGCACCGACGGGTTATGTCTGGCGGGGTTAGACTGGTCGGATATACATCCGAGGATTGTTGTGTTATAAATATAGGATTATTGAGAACAGTTAATTTCCGGCCTCATCCAAACCCATGGCGTGATAATAATCTACGGTGTCCATCACGTCCGGATGATATTCCACCGCTTCCAATAAAGGCGGTAGCGCTTCGGCAAAGTTATTTTTACTCTTGCTGAAAGCGGTGATGTCTTGACCGAAAACCTCGGTGGCCTCTTCTCTGGATATCGCACCGCCAAAACCGTAATCGGCTTGGGTAAATTCGATATTCACGGAATTAATTTTCGGAAACAGCGCAAAAATCAAGATAACATCCTGCATGACTGCCTGAAGGTTGACCGTATACTTGGGATTATTCGGGGTGAGCTGCAGCGCGTAATCGAACTGGACAGAGTCCTCGTGAACACCGTCCGGTCCCACTTCAAACCGTACGCCGTTTAACTCCAACGTGTCTTTTGCCTGTAAATATTGTCCGATTACCTCAAGGGTTTCTTTTGCGGGGGCATCGCTGTGATAGGCATAAAGCGCACGATAATCATACAGGCCTTTTTTATCTGAGGCAACCCCTGGGTTTGCACATCCACCGATCAAACAAACGCTGACAGAATGACCGCAAACAACTTCTTATACATGGAAGGCCTCCTGAAATTATGGTATTAATCAGCGCTCTGCGCGTCCGATTTGTCATAGGGCTCAATGGTGGTCTCCGACTCACCGCAGACGCTGCAGGTGGCCCGGGTGATCAGGATATAGCCCTCAACATTGGGGTCGCCGTCACCTTGAACCTCATAGGTGTATTCCCATTGGTGAACGCCTTTTTTGCATTTTTCCAAGCCCTGCTCGTGTGAGATTCTCAGGCGTTCTTCACGTTCGGCCTGCGCTTTCTTTTCGATCAGCTTTTTTTCTTTCATGCGGCGAATCCTTTGAAACATAGAATAATCTCCCATCTATAATTGTTAATCCGAAACAGTCAAAGCAGTCCCCTACTCGATTTCGTCGTATCGGATGATTTGTTGGGCTTGCAGGATGTCGGCGTAAAAGCCGCAGGCGGTCATGGCGGAAAGCGCTGCGCCGTAGGCGGCTTCCTCTTTATATAACGGAACGCGGATCGGGAGACCGAATTTTAGCGAAAACATTTTTCGCATGACAGCGCTGTTTCGAATACCGTTGCCCGAGCCGATCAAAACAGTGCGTTGATGATCGTTTATATTCAACTGTTTGTACATCAGATATAGTTCGTTGACGACGCCCTCGAGCACGCCGACGATAAAATGCTGTGGCGTGAAGTTGTCGATGCCGAGATTTTGAATCGAGCTGCGTAAAGCCGGGTCTTCGCGGGTGCCGCTGAACTGGGTGGAGATGATGAGTTTATCTTCGAGTGTTTCAAAGCCCTCGGAGAGTTTATCCATATTCGGATAAAGACGGTCTGATGATATTCCCGTCATCTCAATCACCGAACGGAAAAAGTGCTCCAAGATCGCATAAGCGCGACCGCCGCATAAAGAAGCCCCGACGAGCAGAAAAGATTTTTCGGTAAGGGGACGGGTTTCCATGGCTTTTTCGCGCCGATAGGTGTCCGCAAGCAGCGAAATCTGGCTGCCGGTGCCGACATTGACCAGAATGCTTGCCTGAGGGTCTTTGACCGAGCCGAGAAAACCGGCCTGATTGTCGCCGATGGCGACCGAGACGGGAATGCCGCCATCGGTTTTTCCGATCACTTCAAATTGATCCGTGACTGCGGGGAAGATAGATGGGTTCATTCCCGCTTTTTCTAGAGCGGTAATATCAAAGCGGACATTTTGCAGGTCGAACAAGCCGAAACTCGCCGCATCGGAGGTGTGGGTCAAAGGGTAGTCTCGACCTGCGAGCTTCAGGGCGACATAGTCATGGATGGTGCAAAAAGTCACGGCTTCTTTCGGGACAAGGCTGGTTTTGAGATTATAAAAATGCGTGACCGCGCCGTACCCGGTGGCCAGATGATATCCGGTCAAATCAGAAAGGTATTGTGTATAGGTTTGATTTTCTTGATAAACAAGGTCACCCCGGCCGTCCTGCCAGATATAAAGCGGGCTTACGGCTTGCCCGTTTGAATCGAGATAGACAATGCCGTGCATCTGGCCGGTCACGCCGATCGCACCGATGGAAGCGTGTTTTTGCGTAAGTTCGGCAATCAGTGTTTCCGCTTTGGATAGAATCTTAACAGGATCTTGTATCTTTGCCCACGTTTGAGACGGCAGAAACGTAACGTTTGCGGTATTGACTGTCTCGAGCACTTCACCTGATACACCTTCGACGACCGTTGCGCAGATGGAAGTTGTGCCGATATCCAAGCCGATGATTTTCATATGATGCTCCTTAAATCGCGGTGGACTGCGGGTCAAGCCGCGTGATGATATCGTTTTGAATGGCCGGGGAGAGGTCGAGAAAATTGACGAAGGTACCGTGAATGCGCATGACGTAGACGCCGCTCGGAGCATACTTTTTCGGATTTGCAAGCACCTTACGCAGGATTTCAGCGGTTGTGACGTTGACATAGAGATAAAACGGGGAGGTATTTTGATTCATGCGGTTGAAAAACAGCGGTGCGATGACGCGCGTCTTAAATTCAAGACCTTTATCTTCACAGGTATCGCCTTTAAAATATTTCGGGTCGATTCCGAAATGGGAAGCATAGCCGCCGCACATTTTTTCATAAGGCAGGTTAAAGCACGAAAGCATCCGGAAGCCGAGTCCGTTTTGAGCATGTCGTGGGACTTGCGTCCGTCCGGGGTTGCGCTGACCCAATAGCCGTAGAGCAGATGGGTCGAGGGGGTACTGAAATCGGGGCGGAACGGGTTACTGAGCAAATTCCTTTGAGACGCGACAATATCTGAGACCTTTTCGGCGACCTGTTTGGCCTCTTCGTCGGGCAGATCGAAGTTATTTCCGAACTTCTCGCAGGAAGAAAGGTATTGCCGAAGGTCTTCGTCGTGTTCGAAATTTGTGCGAAGGGCCTCAATCAATCGGTCGGTATCCTGCGGACGTTCACTCAAGAGCATGTCGATGGCGATAAACGAGTCGGCTACGACGGTCAGGCCGTGAATCAGGCATCCGCTGCCGTTGTATTTGGTACCTTGGTGCGTCACATCGCGCATGTCGTAACCGCTTTCGATGCCGCTCATCAACGTGCTGATGAACGGAACCGGCAGGTAGGAGAGCGCTTTGGTGGCGTTGTTCGCCGCCTTTGCCATCTCTGCGATATAGAATTCGACATTTTTATAAAAGAGTTTTCGGATATTTTTTAAGCGATCCAAAGCATTGTGGATTCCGGTTTTGGGGCCGATGGGTTTCCCGGAGATCGCCGAGACGCCGTCGAGCAGAGTCAGTTCCAGAATCTTGCCGAGGTTGAGCCAGCTGTTTGTGGTGTTGCCGTTGTCCTTGCCCATAATCAGCGGCTCCTGACAGCCTGCGATCGAATAATCCGGTAAATCGGCTTGTTCGATGCCGGCGGAGGCGAGAATCGGAAACAGCGAATCGTCGTTGAACAGAGAGGGCGTCAGGCAGCCGGGCGTGAAAAAGAATTTACCCAGCGCCTGATATAGCGCGTCGGGAGTGTTTTGATGCAGCTTGACCGAGAGAATCGGCTGCGGCAGATTCATATCGTAATAGGCGTCGAGCAGCGCACAGGTGCAGTCGTTGGTCAAATCGTTTCCGCTAGTATCTTTGCCGCCGACGAGGACATTTTGCGAGATTGCCCAACTGCGGTCGCCGACATTGAAAAACACGAGGAAATGCCGAAACAACGCGGCCGCCGTCTCGCGGCTCATATTCTCGGCTTTCCGGTAGGGCTCGAAAATGCGGTCGGCGTTTCCGACCGAGAAGGCAAACGGGTTCGGCGACTGCTCGATGCACATCATCTGCCACAGCAAAATAAAACTCTGGATGGCCTCGAAAAGACCGGCCGCGCCTTTGGCAGGGACCTTTTCGAGCGTATGGGCGAGCAAAAGCAGTTCGGATTTTCGTTGTTCTTCTGCGGTTTCAGCCTGTTTACGGGTGAGTCGGGCATATCGAGCAGCTAAAATCAACGCTGATTCAAGGGCGATTTTCATCGCGTATAGGTTGGTTTTACGCTCGGGGTCGGTTTCTATGGAAAGTTTTTGTTCGATTTGCTTTGTCACACAGTCGATGCCCTGCGCTAAAATTACACGCATATCGGGAATCACATGACCGGTGACCTGTTCGATAAAGAAACAGACCTCCCCGGTATAATCGGTGGCCTGCCGATAGGTCTCGGCGAGCGTCTTGACATAAGCGCTTTCGGCGTTGTAGGCACGCAGGGTTTCAATCCGCTCTTTGGTCAAGTCGCCCTCGGGGGTAATATCGTCAAATACGGCGGTAGGGTCACAGTAGCCTGAAAAGGACTGGACTTTAAAAGTCGGGTTGATCAGTGCATAACTTCGAGCAAACGCATCGCGCTGGGTTCCGGCAAAGACTGCGTTTTCGCTGAGCGAGATCGGCAGCTTTTCGGCAATTACTTTCAGCGTATTCGCAGCTTTGAGTTCGGCAGGTTGACCGGCGAATTTCGCGTCGCAGTCCCGCCGGATTTCCTGTATGAAAAACCATCCGTCCAATCGGTTGGTCGCCTGTTCTTCTTTGAACAGCAATTTGGCCTTTTGGGCGAGTTGTTCGGGGGACAGAATGGCTGAAATGGCGTTCATACCAATCGGCTCCTTTATGTATTGTCACTAAGCTTTGACCGCGAGACAGGAGTTTCTTTAAAAAAAGTCAAAATTCGCGTTTGACCGCGGGTTCTCACCCGCTATGTACGGATGACTTGAAAACCACAGGCGAGAAAGGCATCACGGAAACGGGTCAGGATTTCAGCGCTGATTTGCGCGGTTCCGTCCATGATATACTCCAGACCGCAGGCGTGCCATTTTGGCTTGCCGTATTCATGATAGCGCAGAAGCTCGACGGTAAAAAAGTCCGTGTCCAGCGTTTTGATAAAAGCAATCATTCCTTGCAGGGCTTCCTCAGAGGTGTTGAAGCCGCCGATGAGAGGGACTCGGATATCGATTGGTTTCTTTAAAATGTTCGCTTTGGTGATGTTTTCTTTGATCGTTTGATTGCCGATACCTGTGACGGCACGATGAATTTTATCGTCAGGATGTTTGAAGTCGATCATCAACTGATCAATCAGGGGAAGTAACTCCGGTAATCGGGGATGGGTTCCGTTGGTTTCAACGGCTGTATGAATACCCGCACTTTTAAAACGTGAGAGCAATACCTTGACGGCCTTAAACTGACAAGTGGGTTCGCCGCCGGTCAGGGTCACGCCTCCGCTGTCAAAAAACATCGGCACGTTTTTGCGGACTTCGGCAAGAATTTCGTCGATTTCGCAGGACTTGCACTTGCAGACGATGCCCTGATTTTTATTTTGATAAATACAGGGCCGATCGGAACAAGATTTACAGACAGATCGGTCAAGCCGGTGATCATGAACCGCGCTGTAAGGGCAAATTGAATTGACCAGCATTTTTTCGTTAACAAACAACGTCGGAGTAACTGACACCCCCTCGGGATTTGCGCACCACGGGCAATGCATATTACAACCCTGCAGATGATAGACGAGTCGGTTGCCGGTGCCGTCCTGCGAATAATTGAAACCTTTTTCGAAAATGTTGATTTTCATATGGTTTACACCTGATAATGGTTTTGGAACACTGTTTTTCATTATAACATAATACCGTTGAAATCACCAGTCTCATTTAGTTTCTTAGTTATTTATGAATATGGAGAGAGGATTAAGCGTTTTTGAGCAATAAACAACCGGAAAAATGTTTTTTTAACGGTAAAAAGATAAAAGAAGAAAAAAATATAAAAAATTTTTACAAATACCTCTTGACAGATAGTACTGTGCGGTGTATAGTATTACGCGAAAGGGGGTATTGATGTGCTTGACCCGCAGCTCAAACGAGGTATCCTGGAAACCTGTGTACTGTCCGCCGTCTCCCGCGAGGATTCCTATGGGTATAAGATCATCAAGGACCTTTCCGGTTATATCGAACTCACCGAATCAACGCTATACCCCATTTTGCGCCGGCTTGAAGCTGCCGGAAATCTGACGGTTTACTCCGTGGAGCACAACGGCCGGCTGCGCAAGTTTTATAAAATCACCGAATTGGGACACGCCGCGATAGAGGAATTTTTGAAAGATTGGCCGGAGATCGAAACGATGGTTAACTTTATCAGGGAGGGA
>DAOPZJ010000001.1:110937-127895 GCA_035353335.1 Oscillospiraceae bacterium
ATGACAAAACGTGAATTCTTGGACGACTTAAAAAGCCGCCTGTCGCAATTGCCGCCGGAGGAACTCGGAAAACGACTGGCTTATTATGCGGAGCTGATCGACGACATGACCGAGGACGGTATGGACGAGCACGCCGCCGTCGAAAAGCTCGGAGACGTCTCAAAGATCGCAGAGGATATTCTGCGCGAACAGACGCTGCCCACGCTGATGAAAACCCGGATGCGCCCGAGCGGCGGATGGACGGCGTTGAATATTATTTTTTTGGTGTTGGGCTTCCCGCTGTGGTTTCCGCTGCTGATGGCGTTTATTGCCGTCGTGCTTTCGATGTACGTTGTCATCTGGTCGATTGTCGTGGTTTTATTCGCGGTAGTATTCTCAATAGGAGCAGGCGGAATCGCGCTGATTGTCTTCGGAATCTGGAATATGATTCAAAACCCGCCGCTTGCCTTGATTGCCCTCGGTTCCGGCGTCGCATTGGCGGGACTTGCGGTTTTCGCGTTTCTCGGCGCGGTCGCGGCGGCAAAAGGACTCGCAAAACTCACGGTTGTAATCGCGAAGGGCGTCAAATCGTTGTTCATCCGCAAGAAAGCATAAATAGTCAAACGAAGAACATATTGATATTTTGAAAGGCAGGATTTGTCATGAGTAAAGCATTAAAAATCACTTTGATTGTCGCGGGAGTGCTGATTTTGGTCGGTGTTATGACCGTGAGTCTGGCTACGGCATTCAGCGGTTTCAATTGTGAAAACATCTGGAAAAATAACACGTTCAACTTCCCCTGGAAAGTGAACATCGGTTCGAACAATATCACGGGCTACAAGAACGTTAACAATGCGTACGCCGCGGACGGGACTTACACCGCGGGCGCAGAAAGCCTCACCGGCATCGATTTGAAATGGGTCGCGGGCAGCGCGACGGTCTCCGTTTATGACGGAAGCGAGATCACCTTCACCGAGACCTCGTCCGAGGCCCTGACGCAGGATGTGGCTCTCCGGTACGGCACGGAAAACGGCGTTCTTTATATCCAGTATTGTTCGACCAACGCGCCCGACGATCTGCCGATGAAGGCACTCGACGTTAAAATCCCGGCCGCACTTGCGGCCAGTCTGGGCGCTTTTGATTTTTCGGGTGTTTCGGCGCAGCTGAATATCTCAGGTCTCACAGTAGCCGATTTGGATTGCGACGGGGTCTCGGGTCAAATTGACGCCTCCGGCCTCACGGCGCAGACCGTAGACATCGATACGACTTCGGGCGAGATTCGGTACGAGGGCAGCTATGTGAAGATGAATGTCAACACGGTTTCGGGTATGGTGCGCGTGAACAGCACAGGAACGGCGCAGGAAACCGAAGTTGATTCCACTTCCGGAGCGATGGCATTTGCGGGGAAAATCGGCGCGCTCAAGACCAATTCCATCTCGGGCGAGGTCTTTACCGACGGTGCGGTCTATGCCGATACAGCGGATATCGACACAACTTCCGGCAGTGTTTCGCTGCAGTTTGCGGTCCGTCCCGCCGATCTGAAAATCGACACCATCTCCGGCGGCATCACCCTGACGCTGCCCACCGACAGCGGTTTCACTATCGAATATGACTCTGTCTCGGGCGGGATGGATTGCGCGTTCAGCGTCACGATGAGCGGGAACAAATATATCGCCGGAGACGGCGCAGGCAGGTTCGATATCGGCACAGTCAGCGGCGGACTCAGAATCAAAACGGCACAATAAGAGGTTAAGAGAAAGATCTAAGCTAAAAGTGTAAAGGCACATCTCCGTAGGATGCTTTTGCGGAAATACTAAAAATTCCCGGTCGAAAGGCCGGGATTTTTTATTGTAAAAACACGCTTTTTTATCGTTAATGCTTTTCGACATAAAATTATATTGAAACGGGAAAAGTATAACAAATCAATACGCGGGGAGAGTTCATTATAACAAACAGCATCACAAACAGGCAGATGGTTTTTATTTTGTTTATGACGCTTACCTCATACTCTACAATCGATCTTCCTAAAATGATGGCACAATCGGCAGGCAGAAGCAGTTGGATACCGATTATAATCGCTTCTGCCCTATTTGGCATTGTTGCAATTATCATCGTAAAATTAAACAACATGTTTTTAGGCAAAGTATTTTTTGATTACGGCAGGGAAGTGATCGGCAAGTTCTTCACCTATGTAATCGCCGTTTATTATATTCTGTATTATTTGATACTCAGTGTTTATTTAAAATCGAAAATGGTCGACGTAATATCGGCGAACTTTTTACCCAAAACGCCGAAATTTATACTTATTGTATTGGGAATGGCTCTGTTTGCTATGGTGGCATATAAAGGCATCACGAATATTGCAAGAATGTTTGAAATTTTCGGCATTTCGCTTTTGATTATAACGCTGACGATCTGTATTATCATGGTTGCGGAAGGAGATAAATACAATGTATTACCCCTTTTAAACCCGTCAGAGATAAAAAAATATACAAAAACAATAAAGGATCTTTTTTTTCCGTTCGGCGGACTGGAGGTTTTATTGATCATACCGTTTACCGCGGCGAATAAAAAGGCACCCGCGACGGCCTTTTTTTCACTTCTGTTTATCGGCTTTTTTTATGTGTTGATTGTGGAAAGCACCATCATGATTTTGGGGATCAATAATACGATTTTATTGAAGGACTCTTTTATTGAAGCATTTAAAATAGCGCAGGCCCCTGTGATCGAAAGATTGGATATTTTTTATCTCACTTTCGGATTGACAAGCTTATTCAGCGGAATGATCATAGTTACTTCTGTTGTAACTGAATATGCCTGCAGAATATTTTCGAAAGTAAAGCGCATTTATATCGTGTCTGGCGTATTTATCGTTTTTGCAATTCTCGGTTTGACCACCATGAATATGAAAGATATCGAAAAAACCGTTGAAAGTTATGTTCCTTATCTTGTTTCTGTTGCCACTGTTTTGATCCCCGTGCTCGTTTTTATTTTGGCGAAAATAAAAAAGCGGAGTAAATTATCTCCTGTAAAGAGGGAAGAGTAAAAAATTATGAAAAAAACTTTATGCTTTTTATTAATATTCATTGTTCTTGCTGCTTTAACGGGCTGCGCGGGGGATTTCAAGGATATCAATGAAAAATCGATTGTAACAGCGGTTGCCGTTGATAAAAAGGGCGACGAAATCTATATTTTTGTGGAGATTGCCAATATTAAAGCATCCGGCAAATCAGAGAGTAAAAGCGGAACCGGAAAAAAATATATCCTCTATATCAGCCATGGAAAAACGATAACCGAAGCCAGAGAAGATTTAGACAGGCAATTGGATAAGACTGTTTATCTGAGTGCGGTAAGATCATTGATTTTAACAGAGAATTTCGCAAAAGAATATCTTGTGGATTATTTATATCGGCTCAGGGCAGATGAGACATACCGAAAAAAACATTCACCGTCATCACGAGAGAAGATCCCGAAGCTTTATTTAAGACTTGCAATGAAAAAGATGTATCAGTGGGATTTTTTACGGAGGACCTGTTGAAGTCCCTTGAACAAAACGGTGAATCTTTTACGAGAACCACGACACGTTTGCTTGAAAACCTCTCGGAAAAATATACGGGGATTTTATTGCCCTGTATCGGTTTATATGACCAAAACGTTGCATTGGACGGATATTCCGTAATCCATGATACCACTATCGTCGGGTTTATACCCGTGGAAGGGGCAAAAGGTCTGATATTTATTAAAGCGGAAAAACCCAAATTTTTTTATATCGTATCTTATCGGAACAATCGGTTTACCATGGAAGTGAAATTAAAAAAAAGAAAAATAAAACCGACTTTCGACAACGGGCAAATCCACTATGAAATGGCCTTTGAGTTTGAAGCAAAGCTGGTTCAAGGCCATGAAAAAACGCCTTATGGCTTTACCGATACGGACTTTGCAAATGTTGCGAGAAGCCTTACGGAGGTGTTGAAAACCGAGATTAATGGTGCGGTTGATCAGGCGCAAAAAGATTTTATGTGTGATTACATCCAGTTTGACGATACGTTTCGCCTCAAATATCCGTCGGAATTCGAACAAATGGAATGGGATACCGAATTTGAAAAAGCGACTTATAACCTTGATGTCAAAGTCGCTTTGAGCGGAAATACAGCAGTGGATTATGAAACCGGCGAACAGAAATAAAAAGGAGAAAAGTATGTCGAATGGGTTTGATATTGAAAAAACAGCGGCAGCGCTGAAGTCGAATCATTCTGATTTTGCCGAAAGAACGATTCCGTTTCATAACGGAATGATCAAGCTGCTTTATATTAAACAGCTGACGGACAGGAATTCCCTTTCCGAAAACGTTATCAAGCCCCTTATGCTGCACGGTTCTCTGACCAAAAAGCCGATCAGCGCGCAGACGGCGGTAAACGAAATCATATACGCCGACGACTGCAAGATAGAATCGGATCTCGGTAAAATCGAATACTATATTCTTTCGGGAATGACAGTGATCCTTTTTTCAACAGATGCGGAATATATCGTAGCCAACTTTAAAGAGTCGGAACACAGGGCGGTTCCGACTCCCGAACTGAGTTTTACGCTGCGCGGCCCGCAGGATTGTTTTACGGAAAACCTTGACGTCAATCTTTCGCTGCTGAGATATCGGATGAAAGATAAAAACGCCAAGATCAAAAAATATGAAGTCGGTTTGAGGACAAAAACACAAGTCGCTGTTGTCTATATCGAAGATATTGCCAATAATACCGTCGTTGCCGAAATTGAAAAAAGAATACAGAGCATTGACGTCGACGGCATCAGTGAATCGGGCGAACTTCAGTCCTTTTTACAAAACAATAAAATGCAGTTGTTTCCCAGTATCGGTCTGCTTGAGAGATCCGATATGGCGGAGCATTCGCTGCTTGAAGGGAAAGTCGTCGTTTTAGTGGACGGAAGCGGAATCGCTTTGCTTGCGCCGAAAACCTTTGTTGAATTTTTTTATGCTTGCGACGACAGGTACGACAATAAATTTTTCGGGTTTTTCGCAAGAATGCTGCGCTATATTTCTTTCATCATTTCTTTGACTGCTACAAGTATATTTGTCGCAATCACATCGTTTCATACGGATGTTTTACCGAGTACCTATGCCATATCCCTTGCCGAAATGCGCATCAATGTGCCTTTCAATTCGTTGATCGGGGCACTGTTAATCGAGTTTCTCGTGGAATTGATTAGGGAGTCCTTGCTCAGAGTCCCGAAACAAATCGGTTCCGCAATCGGTATTGTAGGTGCGATCGTGATCGGACAAGCCTCTATAGCGGCCGGAATTTTCAGCCCGGTCTTATTGATCATCGGAGCAACATCGCTGCTTGCTTCTTTTTCTGTTCCCGATTATTCGTTAATGAATCCGATCAGGATATTGAAAATCATCCTTTTATTATTTACGGGAGCATTGGGCTTTTTTGGATTCACTTTGTTTTTGACCTGGATATTGGCCGATCTCGTTTCATTAAACAGTTTCGGAGTGCCCTATTTGGCGCCGGTGGCTCCCTTTAATTTTTATGACTTTATCAGGGTCTTTATTCAAAATGTGACCATTAACCCGAAACGGCCGAACTATTTGCGTACGAAAAACCAAACAAGAACCAAACATTGATTTAATCGGTGAACAGCAACCGCTTAATCCTTTAAAATATATCAATCTTGCTCTGCAAATCAAACGTCACACCCTGTTATTCCATATTGCGCCAGAACCGTTTGTGCCAGTGCTTTGAGTTCGTCAATGACGTTTTGCGGTTTGATCATTTTGACATCGGCACCGAAATTCATCAGCCAGGTTAAAAAATGCGGGCTGATTTCGACGCGCACGGTGGTCTCGAACTGCTCGTTGTCAACCTTGTACATTGTGACGTCGTGCCCGAACCGATCAATGATAATACCGGCCATACTGTTTTTGCAACGCAGGGTGACTTGCTCATCCCTGCCGCCGTACATGCCGAATACCTTTTTCGAATAGACGCCCATGTCGAAATTTCTAAATGCGGCTTGTCCTTCGCGCTTATCTCCGCTGACCGAAATATGCAGCATCTTATCGACGCGGTAGTGTTTGATTTTTCCGGATGCGCTGTCGTAAGCGATCATGTAATAATTATCGTCGTCCCAAGTGAGCGCCCAAGGGCTGACCAGATAGGAGGAGCCGTCATGGCGCAGGCGCTTTTGCTTGTTTTCGTCCCACTCGTAATATTGAAAGACGATCTTTTTATCGGCGTTGATGGCGGCATGGATGGCGTCGACGGTGTAATAAATACTCTCGTTCATCGTCTTGATTCGGTTGGCGACGAAGACCTGCCGCTGGAGCTGGCGGGCTTGTGAAGAGCTCGCAAATGATTCTATTTTTTGAATCAATTCGGTGCTCTTTTTATAAGTGATGAATTTTGAGGACTGAACGGCATCAACCAGCAGTTTCAATTCCGGAAGCTCAAAAATGCGGTCGGCGACATAATAACCGACAATCCTGCCGTGGCTGACCTGAATGTCGAGTCCGTAAAGCCGAAGCGCGTCGAGGTCGTCGTAGACGCTTTTTCGCTCGGCTCCGACCCCTCTTGCCTCGAGTTCGTCAATCAGCTGATGCATGGTCAGCGGATGGTCCTCGTCAGTACATTCGAGCAGGATTTTCATCAAATATAAGATTTTCAGCTTTTGATTGACAGTCCTCGGCATAAAAAGTCTCCTTTTGGAATCGGTATGGAAATTTTAGCACAGAAATGAAAAACGGTCAACCGCAAGGTTGAATTCCGCATTTTTTTATGTTATTCTGATGGCGGAGACACGATGCAGAACGCAGAAATCGTTTTTACGGGAGAGGCGGCGCTTCATGACAGCCGGAACCGGAACAAATACGAAATTATTCAACCGAATCTTTTGCGCAGCGATTGCGTTCGGATTGTTTCTGTGCGCGCTGGTGATGTTATACAGCCTGAATTATCACCGGATCAAAGGCATTAACGGTCCGCAAAATACCATTGCCGGACTGACGGAAATTGATTTTGAAAACGGTGAAACCGCCTATTTGGACGGTGTTTGGAAAATTTACGACAAAAGATTCATCATCAGCGATTCGGTCAAAAACCCGGAAGGAGACCGGTATGTCATCGTACCGAGTTATAAAGATAAAAACAGTTCCGGTGAGTCCTTTTTTTACGGCAGTTATGAGGTGACGCTGGTCACCGCAAGCCGAAAATCAGACCTTGCGATCTACATTCCGAATTCATGCGTCGCCTACAAGATATGGTTGAATGACCAGATGGTCGGAAGCAGCGGGGTGCTCGGCAAGACAGCTGAAACAGTGGTCGCCGATGTCGGATACAGCACGCTCTCTTTCGATCTTACCGAGAAGATTAACAATAAGCTCATCATCGAAGTCGCAACGCGCAAGTTCGGCGGGCTGTACATAACCCCGAGGATCACTTCTTACCATCTCCTTGAGAGTAATAATGCCTGGGACGAGACCGCTGCTTTTTTAATTTCGGGTATGCTGATTGCAAATGCGATCATCTTTATCATCCTTCGGCTTGTCGTCAAATATCGTCCTTTTACGGTTTGGTTTCCGCTGTCGTCATTGTTTTTCTTTGTGCGACTCTTGATGACGCAGGATATGTTTCCTTCTTACCAGAAGGTATTCGGAAGCGCCTCGTATGAAAACGTCATTTTAGCCTCGGTTCTGGCTTCATTTATCTTCGTCTTTTCCACAACCATGTTCATTTTGGGCTTATGCGAATTTCAGCGCAAATGGGTCTCTTACGGACTCGCCGGCTATCTGGCAGTTGTCTATGCCGGCAGTTACATTTTATCTTTTGTTTCGATGGAGCGGTTTTCAATAATCCTCGCAACGCTGTTTGCCGCTGTGGTTCCGATCACATGCGGCGTCATCATGGTACGGAAAGGATTATTGAACAGACAGACACTGATGCCGGTGCTGTTATATGCCTTTGTGACGCTGCTGCTCGGGATGAACGGAATGCACCTTGTCGGTTGGCTGATATTTCCGATGCGCAACCTCGGGCAGTACCTCTTTTTAGCATTAAGCTGGTATGTTGTCATCTTTTATGCTTTACGGATCCGCGGGATGTATGTGGACTCCAAGAAACTCGCAGCTTCGGAGACCGCGCTGCTCAAGAGTAACGCCACCTTGATGTTGAGCCAGATCAAACCGCACTTTATCTACAACACGCTGACAACAATTCAATCGATGATTAAGCTCAATCCCGATCAGGCTTATAACACAACAGGTATTTTTGCCTCTTATCTGCGTTCGAATATCTCTGCGCTCGACAGTTTTGAACCGGTGCTCCTTTCAAAGGAACTTGATAACGTACGTTCTTATGCCGATATCGAGCAGATTCGGTTCGGAGATAAGCTTCAGGTAATCTATGATATCAACAGTCAGGGGTTCTTGCTGCCGCCGCTTACCATCCAGCCGCTCGTTGAAAACGCCATCAAGCACGGTATCAGAAAACGCTCCGGAAAGGGAACCGTCACCGTCTCCACCCGTGAGGACGAAGATTTTTACTACGTCACGGTTGCTGATAACGGCGTCGGATTTTCTCCCGAGAATATAGACAGCACACTTTCGGTCGGACTGAAAAACATCGAATACCGGCTGCGCACCATCAGCAGAGGCCGGCTTGAAATAGACAGCAAACCTGGAGAGGGAACTGTCGTGCGTATCATTATTCCCAAAGAGGGCGCATGAATATTTTTTATTTCCAATAAGATTTCATATTCACGAAAGGATGTTAACCCGAAATGTCAAAGCTGAGAATAGTCATTGTAGACGACGAGCCATGGATTTTGTCGCATACGGAAATGGTCTGCGGTGAATTTTCGGACATAGAGGTCGTCGGGAAATTTACCGATCCAAAGGATTGTCTCGATTTTCTGGTGAAAGAGCAGGCCGATGCGGCAATTTTGGATATCGAAATGCCGGTGATGAACGGAATCGAACTCGGAGCGGAGATCAAAAGAATCCGCCCGGAGATCGCGTTGATTTATTCCACCGGATACGACAATTATGCCCTTGAGGCATTCGGCATCAACGCGACAGCCTACATTCTCAAGCCATGCAGCAAAGAACGCGTGGCAAAGGCCATCGAGACAGCCCGCGCCATCGCAAAATATACAATGAGCCCTGTTTTCATCCGGACATTCGGTGAATTTGACGTTTTTGTCAACGATCTCCCCATCTATTTCAAAAACGCCAAATCAAAAGAATTGCTCGCCTTGCTTGTCGACAGGAGGGGCTCCACATTGACCGGCGAGCAGATCACCGGTTATCTCTGGGAAGATAAGCTTTATAATGATACCATCGGCTCCTACTTACGCCGGGCGATCATGAATCTCCGACAGACCCTTTCCGAGCACGGCATCGAGGATATATTGATCGACGAACGCAACGCGAAGGCCGTTGACACGCAGAAGTTCGTCTGCGATTATTATCGGCTGATGGACGGAGACGCAGAGGCCATCGCAATGTATGACGGGCGGTATATGACAAATTACTCCTGGGCAGAGGAAACCACCGCAATGATTGACAATAAAATTGACTATTACAGTCGCGGGAACGCATAATTTTCAAAAGAATTTTGAAAATAATTCAAAAAAGTGCAAAATTTACACGATAGATACACGATATTTATACTTATTGTATACGGTGGCTATGCTAATATATCGCTAAAGGGGTTGTGTACCCGCGCTTCCCCGACGGCTTTCATGCGGGCCGTCACATGAGTTTTTTGTTGTTCTCCTTTCACGCTTTTTCGCCCGAGGATTTCCCCGGGCGAACATTCTTTTCAGAGGAAAATCGGCGGCTGAAAAGCCGCTTTTTTTTGATTTTAAAAAAAATCGCGGGACATTTTGTCAGAGAAGTTGTCAGGATTTTTGACGGTTGATTGAAAACGGAGCAGAAATACTATATTGTATCAGTTCGGCACCGCTGCTTTGATTTTTCATTTTGTCGGCGGCGTTTTCATATGGGAGTAATAACATGTACACTCAAAAACCGTTTTTTAAATATATTATTACCTGTACGCTCGTCCTGTCCACGCTTTTTTCTTTCGCCGTGCCGGTCAAAAGCGAGTATGATTCGCACGTATACGACTCCCTCGAATCCTTTTTGAGCGAACAAAATTCGCCAAAACCTTGTGCGTTCAGTACTGTCGGACAGAGTTCCCCGGAAAAGAAACTCATCAAATGGGTGGATTTCAAAGTGCCCGCAGCAGCGATGAAAAAGTCCATCGCGCTGGATATCGCGTCGCAGGAGAAAGAGATTCAGCTGCATTTTATCGAGATGCTTGCGTATTTGGCGGCGAAAAACGGCAACAATTTCGGCAGTTATAAAAATCAACAGCTTGACGATCTCGCCGCGAAATTGAATTCGGGCAAAACCATAGAAGAACTGACCGAAAAGATGAACTATTACGATTATTACGTTGAGGCGTTTACCGCGGTGCTCGGCGGGTTCGTGGGATATTACGAAGTTGAAGTGCCGAATGCGGACGGGCAGGGCAAGCACTGGGAACAAAAATACGGCATCAAGGTGTTTGCTCCGATCGCCAAAGGGTTTTATTACGGGCATTATGACGATTTCGGCACCGGGCGCGGCTACGGGTTTTCGCACCGCCACCTCGGCAACGACCTTGTCGGGTCGATCGGCACGCCGATTATCGCCGTTGAGAGCGGTGTGATCGAAGAGATGGGTTGGAACCAGTATGGCGGCTGGCGCATCGGCATTCGGTCGCTCGATTCCAAGCGGTACTATTACTATGCGCACATGCGCAAGGACTTCCCTTATAAAACGGGGCTTGCGGTCGGCTCGAAGATCAAAGCCGGCGATGTGATCGGCTATATGGGCCGAACCGGGTACAGCCGCAAAGAGAACGTCAACGGCATGAATAAGACGCACCTGCATTTCGGCATGCAATTGATTTTCGATGAGTCGCAGAAGGACTGCATGAGCGAAATCTGGATTGACGTCTACGAGATCGTCAACCTGCTCGGCAACTGCCGTTCGGCAGTCGTCAAAGACCCCGAGACCAAGAATTATAACCGGGTTTATGATTTTAACGACTTGTCGTTTGTGCCGAGGGATTAGCGAACGCAAAGTAAAAAGTAAAAATGAAAAATGAAGAGGTAAGGTACCCTGCGAGGAATTTGGTAAAGAACGCCTTTATTAAGTTGAGAATTTGTTTATGTTCGGAATGTTAATCTCATCAATGCCGAAAATTGTTCTGATAAACGAATTCCACATGATACGTTATCAGATAGAGGTATTCCATAAGGTCTATGGTGCGCTGACGGTAAGCCGAGGCGTAATTACTATTGATCATCACTGTGCCAAATGTGCCCATTCTTGATAGATCTCCCCCCATGCCTAAAGTGTTCTCGGTAAAAATCATGTCACCTTTTAGAGATTCCAGAAAAGCGGTTTGCGCATCGGAAAGCTCTTGAAGGCAGGCGGGGTCGATTTCACCGCTTTGAACATAACCGCTCAGCAGATTGTACAGCTTTTCGTATTGGGATTCCATTTCGGATTTCCAAAGCGCGGCGTATTCGCCCGCAGACATATTCATTCCGGCGTTGCTGTCGTCGGAGGTTTGGAGTTTATTTTTATAATCATAATCGATATCATTGTTGCGAATGATTTCCGAAAATTCGTCGATATCTTCTTCGCCGACCAGAAAGCGACCGTAATACGGAGCGGTTTGGGTCGCCGGTGCACAGGCGGCAAGGAGCAACACGGCGAACAAAAAGAGAGCGATGTGTTTGGGTTTCATAGAGGCCTCCTGTTATACGGTATGATTGAAATTGGTCGCGCGGCGAGTTATAGGAACCACCCCGGCGCTGCGCGCCACCCCTCCACAGAGGGGAATTTTATATCATCTTTTTCAATTTTAACTCATACTGCGGTTTGGTGATGTATTCGAGATATTGAATGCCGCCGTCGAAATTCAGGTAGGCGCGGTATTTCTCGATGAAATCGGGTACGATCAGATATTCCAAAACGTGGTCTTTGGGCACCCAACAATGCGCGGTGGTTTCGTCGGAAGGGCGGAATTCGCCCTGTTGATAGGTGCAGGTAAACCCGAAAACCACCTTGGTGGGAATTGTTCCGTAGCCGTTGTAACCCGGATAGGTGCAGGTATTGGACGTGACGCAAAACAGCTTTTGAACGGTGATATCCATGTCGGCTTCTTCCTTGGTCTCGCGCACCACCGCGTCGATCAGGTTTTCACCGACCTCCACCTGACCGCCGGGAAACATCCAAACATCGTGACCTCGGCTTTTGAGCAGAAGAATTTCGTGGTTTTCGTTTTCGACAATGCCGAATGCGGCGACAATGTGTGTCGGGAACTGCTTTTCCATCGTGATGCCTCTTTCCATATGGTTTCTGATTTCTCGACAATAATATCCAAATTAATTATAGATGCAATCAACCATAAATGCAATATCTTCCAGTCGAGGGGAATGCAAAATTTTAGAATTGCAGATAATTTTTCGAAAAGGCAAGGTGATTTTCAAACGGGGATGTGGTATAATCGGGGGAATGATTGGTGAATGGGAAGGCGGTATATTTCAATGGAACGGGTTCAAAAAATCGATATTCATGTGCATACGGTACTTGAAAAGGGGATCCCCAGATTCACGGGCGATACCTTTACCACTCCCGAAGAGTTGTTTGTTTTTTATAAGCTGCTCGGCGTTGAAAAAGGCGTCGTTTTGCCGGGTGTCTCGCCCGAGGGGTCGTTTGACTCCAATAACAATAAAGAGGCCTATCAGGTTGTGCGCGAATATCCGCAGCAATTTTACTGGTTTTGCAACATCGATCCGCGCATGGGGAAAAACAGCCCCGACACGGACTTTTCGCATTTTATCAATTATTACAAAGACCACGGGGCAAAAGGCGTCGGTGAGCTGACGGCGAATCTCTATTTCGACGACCCGCTGGTGTTGAATTTGTTTAAACACTGCGAGGCCTGCGAGATGCCGGTGACGTTTCATATCGGGTTCAAGGGCAATGACTACGGGTTGATTGACGAGCTGGGGCTGCCGCGTCTTGAAAAGATTTTAAAGATGTTTCCGAAGCTGAAGTTTTTGGGGCACTCCCAAAAATTCTGGTCGGAGATCAGCGGCGATGTCACCGAGGAAAAGCGCGGGCAGAACCTTCCGGGGAAAGTCACGCCCGGCGGGCGGGTCGTGGAGCTGATGCGCAGATATCCGAACCTGTGCGGCGATCTCTCAGCGGGAAGCGGATATAACGCGATTTCGCGCGATCCCGAATTTTCATACGGATTTTTAGAGGAATTCCAAGACCGGCTGTATTACGGCACCGATGTCTGCAGCCCGCTGAACATCACCTGGGATATGATCAAACTTTCGGCGTTTTTGGACGAGGCGATGGAAAAGGGCAAAATCAGTTATGCGGCGTATAAAAAAATCTGCCGGACAAACGCATTGAGGTTGTTGGAACGATAATAAGGGAAAAGTTTAGAGTGTAAAATGTAAAGTGACAGCTCCGTTATATTGTCGGGGGGCTGTCACTTTAAACTTTACCTTTTACATATTACACTATTATTTGTAGATCAGTTCTCACGTGTCGGTGCCGTTATAGGAACCGAAGGCCTCGGAGTAGCGATTTTCGAGAAACATCGGGAGATATTTCGGGGTGTCGTTGGTCGATGGGCGGGTTTTGAGTGCTTCGAGCGAAACCCAGAAGTTTTTGCCCTCGTCGCAGTCGGTCAATTCGTCGCGATAATCCGTAGTCTTGAATAAAAACACAAGATAGCGGTCGAAAGTCTTGTTATTCAGCCAGTGGAAGATACCGCAGGATTGGAGATTTTCAACGGTGAGCCCGGTTTCCTCTTTGACTTCGCGGGTTACGCAGAAGCAGGAAGAATTGCGCGTAAGAGCGATTCTTCAAGAGCGTTGTTTACGACGCTTTGGCCGCCCGGGGAAGGACCAGCCCTTCTATCTTTTAATGCGATCCTGGACTAAGACCTCGCCGGTTATTGGGTTTTGAATCATAAACATCGTGGTGAGTTCGGTTTTCGGCATACACACAGGGTCCTTCCAAAAGATAAAGAATGGGATTATTTTACCACAGCCGAAGCGGATTGGCAATCAGACGGTAATTTACCTAATTCAATTTACTTTGTAGTATAATCATGTATAATGATTATGAATTGATACGTTGCTCAAGGAGGAACATCATGAAACTGACATCGCACGAACGCATTATGCGCATTTTTCAAAATAAAGAAATCGATCGTCCGGCCATCAAACTCTGGGCATTTGAACCGGGCATGAAGCTGACAAATCCAGCATATCATCCTGTCTGTGAGGCGGCACAAAAAACAGACCTGTTTCTCACCATCGGGAACAACATGGACATCTACTGCGGGAAATATGTAAACGAACTCATTACGCGGGAATATCGTGAAACCGATCAACCGATCTGGATCGATCACCACATCACATTCCACACCCCGAAAGGCGATCTGAAGGGCGTCATGCGTTTTTCCACGATCGGGGAACCGTCATACACGACGGAATATATGATTAAAGAACCGGAGGATATGGACAAACTGCTCTCGATGCCGTATGTACAGGGCGATTATGACCCAGAACCGTTTTTTGAAAAACAAGCGCAGGTGGGTGACCGGGGCATCGTGATGAGCGGGCTGGATCATGCGGGGTATGCGCTGCAGCGGATTACCGGCTCGGTAAATTTGGCATTGTTCAGCGTCGACTGCCGTGAAAAAGTCGAAGAGGTGCTCAGTGTTTATTCGAAACGGCTGGTAGACTGTGCCAAGACCATTCTTTCGTCAGGCGTGAAAGCGCCGCTCGCCTGGGTCGGACCGGAGCTTTTCACTCCGCCGCTGCTGTCTCCGAAAGACTTTGACGATTTTATTTTCAAATTCGACAAACCGATCTGTGATGTCGTACATGAAGCGGGAAGCCATGTCTGGGTACACTGCCACGGGAAAGTTGCGAAACTCGTGGAGCGGTATATCGAAATGGGTGTGGATATCTTGAATCCGCTGGAGCCGCCGAAAAACGGTGATATCAATATGAAAGAGATCGTCCGGAAATACGGGAACCGGATCGGCTGGGAAGGGAATATCGAAATGCAGGATCTCATCCAGTCCAAACCGGATCACCTGCGGGAACTGATCGACGAGTGCGTCGAAGCCGGGAACGAGAGCGGACGGTTTATCCTTTGCCCGTCGTCGGGATTTATGGAATACCCGAGGCCTTCCAAAGAGTATATCGAAAATTTGTTGATTTATTTAAATTACGGGTTCGAGCGCGTCGAAGCGTGCAGGAAATAGCAAAAAGCCGGTCGGTTGACCGGCTTTTATAGTACTCCCCGAATAAAGGCACCGGGGACCGGAGCGAATGCATATTAAAACATCTAACTGGGGGTATATATACGGGCGGCCATATGGGGCCGCCCCTTCGGTGCTCAGCGAAGTATTATTGCGTGCTGTACATGCCGTTTTGGGCCATATACTGGTAGATCTGCTCGCCGTGCTGCTGCTCTTCGCGCTGGATATGGTTCAGGGTATCGCGGATTTTGGTGTCATGGAATTCGAAGATGCCGGTGTTGTAGACCGAGGAGACGTGTTTTTCGGTTGAGAGCGCATCGGCGCAGACATAGCTGTCGCTTGCTTTGTTTTGATCGGTATTCGCCGTATTCTGATAGGTCGGCGTAAAAGTCAGTTTGGACTGGCTGCCGCTGCTGCTGCCGGTACCCGACGGTACCGTCGGAACGGTTCCGCCCATGATTTGCGTGACTGTATTCAGATGCTGCTGCTCGTGCTGGCCGATCGTTGTAAACAAATCCTTTAACTGCTGATCTTTTGCGTCACAGGAGTATTTGTTGTATTTCTCCACGCAGACGTGTTCCTGTTCTTTTAAATCCTTGAGAATACCGCTTTCTTTCTGGGTGAATTGCATGATGAATTACCGCCTTTCTTATCAATCGGGCATTAGCCCGTTTTTCGGTAGTATGGCGGTTTTTGGCGGTTTTATTCGGTTTACCGACATATAACGACGGAATTATTCCCGGTTTGTCGCTGATAGGGTAAAGTGATTTTTGTAAAAATCGAGCGCGCCTTCGTCGCGCAGTTTCGAAAGCTCCGCGGACATGGCGCTGCGGTCGACCGAGAGATAATCCGCGAGTTCCTGCCGGTTCATCGGGATATCGAACGAGGCATTTTTGGCTTTTTTGGCCTCAGCGGAGAGAAAGGCGAGCAGTTTTTCGCGGGTGGTGCGCTTGGAAGTGAACTCCATCTTTTGATTGAGCAGGATGTTTTTATTGGCCAAAATGCGCAGCATGTTTAAAATCAACCGGTGGTGAAAGGCACAGGAATTGCCGCAGGTGGTGATGAGCTTTTTGAAATCGACGAACATAATTTCGCTGTCAACGGCACTGACGACGCTGACCGGCAGCGTTTTGGCATCGGAGCAGACAAAGGTCTCGGCGAACAAATCGCCCGGCTCAAATACCGAGACGATGTTTTTGTTGCCGTAAAAATCCTCCTTGATCACTTGCACCTGACCCGACAGTACGATGCCGACGGCTTGAACCTGATCGCCTTCCGAAAAGATGAACTGCTTTTTTTCAAAGGTCTGCACTTTGGCGGCAAGACACGAGAGCAGCGAATTCAATTCCGTTTGACTGATGTTTTGAAATAAATCAATTGTTTTTAAAACCGATAAAAAATTTTTCATAAAAGCTCAATTCCGTTGGAAATCCAACCGATTGTTTGATTTTAATATAGTAGAATCGGATCATAAAGTCAAGGGACTTGGAACGGAGGAATTTTTATGAAAAGACAGATGATCAAGATAGACGAAGAAAAATGCAGCGGCTGCGGACTGTGCGCAAGCGCCTGCCGCGAGGGCGCGATCGGCATGGTGAACGGAAAAGCCAA
>DAOPZJ010000001.1:127995-138533 GCA_035353335.1 Oscillospiraceae bacterium
TGTGCGCAAGCGCCTGCCGCGAGGGCGCGATCGGCATGGTGAACGGAAAAGCCAAGCTGCTGCGTGAGGACTACTGCGACGGACTCGGAAATTGCCTGCCGGTCTGCCCGACCGGAGCGATCAGCTTCGAAGAGCGCGAGGCAACCGCTTTTAACAAAGCGGAGATGTTCAATGAAGCGGCGGCAAATGCCGCGAAAAAAGCGGAAGAATCCTGCGGCTGTCCGGAGACACAATCGAAAAGCATCAGGCATGAGAACGAGTCCTGCGCTTGCGGGGGTCATACGGAAGAGAAAGCGCCCGATGCACTACCCTGCGGCTGTCCGGGAACGCAATCGAAAACCATCAAACACAACGCGAGCGAACTGTGCGGCTGCGAGAGTGAAGCGTGTTCCTGCGGAAATGAGAACGCCCACGAGGGCGGTGCGAGAAACACCAGCAAGTTGTCGCAGTGGCCGGTACAGATCAAGTTGGTGCCGGTGAACGCGCCGTATTTTAACAACGCGAACTTATTGGTAGCTGCCGACTGCACGGCATATGCTTACGGCGATTTTCACAACCGGTTTATCAAGAACAAAATCACGCTGATCGGATGTCCGAAGCTCGATATGGGCGACTATGCCGACAAACTGACCGAAATCATCAAAAACAACAACATCAAGAGCGTCACGGTCGTGCGTATGGAAGTGCCCTGCTGCGGCGGAATTGAATACGCGGTCAAGACCGCGCTGCAAAACAGCGGGAAATTTATCCCATGGCAGGTTGTCACGATCGGGACCGACGGGGAAATTTTAGACGAGTAAAAAATCAGTATAAAAATTGACGAAACAGGAGAAATATGATATGTTAGAAAAGGTATACGAATTCTACACCGGAGCTGAAAAGAGCATCGAACGGGTGATTATGGACGAAAACGTCCATCTGATGCGTATGGTATTGCCGAAAGGCGACGCGCTGCCCGAGCACTGCACCAACGCCAACGTCTACATGATCGTGGCGAGGGGCACCCTCTCGATTTCACTTGAAGACGGCGAAAGAAACGAATATGCGGCGGGGCATGTGCTGAACATTCCCGAACACATCAAGATGAACGTGAAGAACTTTTATGACGAGACCTTGGAGTTATTTGTTGTAAAGGCGCCCGCACCGAAAAAATAAAATTAAAAACAGACGGAGGAACAAAAAATGTCGATGTTTTGTTATCAATGCCAGGAGACAGCCGGGGGAAAGGGCTGCACGATGCGCGGGGTCTGCGGAAAGACCGAGGAGGTCGCAAAACTGCAGGATCTGTTGATCTACACACTCAAGGGTATTGCTCAAATTGTTGTCAAAGCTAAAATCGACGTCGGGTCAATCGGTGAGGTCAACGGCGAAGTGCTGAACAGTTTGTTTATGACCATCACGAACGCCAACTTTGACGACGGCGCAATCGAGAAACAGATTGTAAAAATGCTCAAAGTCCGGGATGAACTGGTGAAAAAGCATCTTGTTCCGGGCCTGCACGACGCGGCGGTGTTCGGGGTGAAGACAAGGGAAGAGATGCTCGCAAAAGCCGCCGAAGTCGGCGTGCTTTCCACCGATAACGAAGACATGCGCTCGCTGCGCGGGATGGTCACCTACGGGCTTAAAGGTATGGCGGCTTATGCCGAACATGCGGCCAACCTCGGTAAGACAAGCAATGAAATCACGTCTTTTATTTTTGAAGCGCTTGCGGCGACGTTGAATGACGACCTGACCGCCGACGAACTGGTCGCGCTGACGCTGAAAACCGGCGAATACGGTGTCAAAGTCATGGCGCTGCTCGACGAGGCCAACACGGCGCGGTTCGGTAATCCCGAGATCACCGAAGTCGACATCGGCGTACGCCAAAATCCGGCGATTTTGATCTCAGGACACGACCTGAACGATCTGGAGCAATTATTGGAACAGACCGCCGGGACCGGCGTGGACGTCTACACCCACAGCGAGATGCTGCCCGCGCATTATTATCCCGCGTTTAAAAAGTATCCGCACTTTGCGGGCAACTACGGCAACGCGTGGTGGAAGCAGACGACCGAATTCGAGACTTTTAAGGGGCCGATTTTGTTCACAACCAACTGCATCGTGCCGCCGAGAAGCGAAGAAGTCCGCAGCCGGATTTTCACAACCGGTTCTGCGGGATTCCCCGGATGCAGGCATATTGTCGCCGGCGAAAACGGCAAAAAGGACTTTTCCGAGATCATCGAGCTGGCGAAGACTCTGCCCGTGCCTATAGAGATCGAGAGCGGAAGAATCGTGGGCGGATTTGCGCACAACCAGGTGTTGGCGCTGGCCGACAAGGTTGTCGCTGCGGTCAAATCAGGCGCAGTCAAGAAGTTTTTCGTGATGGCGGGCTGCGACGGCAGAATGAAATCTCGCGAATATTATACCGAATTCGCCGAAAAACTGCCCAAGGATACGATTATTCTGACGGCAGGGTGTGCAAAATACCGCTATAACAAGCTCGGGCTCGGGGACATCGGCGGGATTCCGCGCGTGCTCGACGCAGGGCAGTGCAACGACTCGTATTCGCTGGCGGTGATTGCGCTCAAGCTCAAAGAGGTCTTCGGGCTTGACGATATCAACAAGCTGCCGATCGTGTTCAACATCGCCTGGTATGAGCAAAAAGCCGTCATCGTGCTGCTTGCGCTGTTGTATCTCGGGGTGAAGAACATCCATCTCGGACCGACGCTGCCGGGGTTTTTATCGCCGAATGTCGCAAAAGTCCTCGTTGAAAAGTTCGGGATTGCGGGCGTCGGAAGCGCAGACGAGGATATCGCGTTGTTTTTGAATGCATAAGTTGAGGAGGTATAAATTATTATGAAAGCGACCATTGACAGAGGGGGCTGCATCTCGTGTGGATTGTGCGTCGAGACCTGCCCGAAAGTGTTTCGAATGGCAAAGGACGACCTTGCCGAAGTCTATACGGACCCGGTACCCAAAGAAGAGGAAAAGAGCGCAGTTGAGGCGCAGGAGAACTGCCCGGTTTCCGTGATCAAAGTAGAATAAAATTGTGTAGGGGGGCGCCTCAACGCCCCGATAATCAAATGCAATAAAAACGGCATCGAGGGAGATAATCCCTCGGTGTCGTTTTTTGTTGAAAGCAGTCGAACGGTATGATATATTAAAAGCAGAAACCGATGAGAGCGGAAGGATGGACAATTTGATGAAAATCGCAGTGGTGCACGGACAGACGCACAAGGGCGTTACATACGGGATGACAAGCACGTTTTTAAGGAATCTGATGGGGACGGAGGATGAACTCACCGAGTTCTTTTTGCCTAAAGACGGGCCGGATTTTTGTTACGGCTGCTACAACTGCTTTTTGAAAAGCGAGGAAAAATGTCCTTCGGCGAACAAGGTGCAGCCGATTGCAAAAGCGCTTGAACAGGCCGATGTGATCGTGCTGGACACCCCCGATTATGTCATGGAGATGAGCGGGGCAATGAAAAACCTGATGGACCATCTGGCTTATCGTTGGTTTTCGCACCGGCCGCACGGCGCGATGTTTTTAAAAGTCGGCGTGACGATCTGCAGTTCGGCAGGCGCTCCGACGGCCAATGTGACGAAGTCCATGGCGAGGCAGCTGAAATGGATCGGCGTGCCGAAAGTCTATCGGTTCGGATTGGCGTGTCAAACAGCTCCCGGCGAAAAGCCGAGACCAGAAAAACAGGCGCAGATTGATCGAAAAGCCGAAAAGCTCGCAAAAGCCGTCCGCAGGCGCGCCGAACATCCACACACCGGTCTGCGCATTAGATTTATGTTTTGGTTATTTAAAGGGATGCAAACCGACGATAAAACCGCGTGGAATCCGGTTGACCGTGACTGGTGGATCAGACAGGGGTGGACAAAGAAAACGAAACCCTGGAAGAATAGCTGAATATTATCGTCAGTAATCATAAGACATATATGATCATATGCCAGAATGTATAACGGTAATGAATTAAAACAAAACGTATATTTTAGCAATATGTAAATAAAGACATGCTGCCTTTTATTTTATTAAGATTTGAATGATAGTTCCTTTTTATGCTGCAAATGAATGCCGATATGGCCGACGCCGAAAAGAACGGCCGAAATCATCAGCCAGATCACCTTGCCATAGACGCCGAGCAGGAAAAAGGCTGCGACCGGCAGGATAGCTCCGGCAACTGGGATGCCGATAAAATCACTGTAAAATGCAGCCATCGTCTTCGGACCGGTGAAATAGCGAATCCACCAGCATTCGTAGAGCAGTAAAACGATAAAAGCGGTGATGAGCCACCAAGTCCAATTTTTCCAACCGTGGAAATTGAAATCGGAGAAGATCAGAACGAGTATAAAAGTCGAGGCCTGCCCGACCCGTTCAAAGATCAGCAGGATTTTGTTCTCTTTGGGTTCCTCGAAATCTTTTGGGAGATTTTTTGACCAAATCAGGTTCGGGATAAACATCATCAGCAAAAAGATCAGGCCCAAATACGAAAACCCGAAATGACCCATAACTATTCCTCCCAACAATTAACGATGTGATCTATTTTAGTGTCAGCCGATACGATCAAATATCTTATAGCACAGGTAAGTTAAATAAGGGGACGGACATTTTTTCTGACCAAAATCCCATGCCCTGTATTTTAAATAGATGGATTCCGGCGTAAAAAATCCTTCGCCGTCTTGTTTGCTTTTAATGAGGTCTATCATTTCTGAAAAACGCTTATCTCTGTGGGCAAACGGATATTTGCTGACCGCATCCGCTACGCTGATCAGGTCATACCAACAGGAGGGCGCTTTGAGTTTGCGGAAGTCGGTGCCCATGTAAAACAAATAAGGATGCTGTGTCATGCTGTTTTCCCATAAATCAAGCAGGACATTTACGGCGCTCGTTGCAATGTCCGAAGATCGGTATGACGGGATTTCAGCCAGCAAATTCGCCATGAGGAGAGTGGCATAGGGGCAGCAGTCCTCCTTTTTGCCCGGTCCCCGAAATCTGCCGAGTTCCGAAGATACGCAACACAGGAAGCCGTTATCGCGGCATAATGAAGCTAAATACTCCGTACCGGTTCGGATTTGCTCATAATCAATACCGGCTTTTATCAGAATCGTGAATAAAATGGGCGCGTCGCAAAGACACCAGGAGAATGCATCTTCTCCGGTACCCCCGAAATGCCGCGGGATATTGACGACCGATTGGCAGACGCCGTGTTCGTCTCTGTTTTTCAGGATAGCCCGGATGGCGATTTCGATTTCGGGGACATCCGTATCCAGTCCGAGATCCAGCAAAAACAGGAGTTTATGCATCGGCAAGTCGGGGTTTTTGTGACTGAGGACTGGCATATTGTGAAATTCGCAAATGTCCTTCAAACAGGATTTGATTTTTTCGTCCCTCAGGACGTTTTTGCGAAGGTCTTTCAGTTTTTCTTTGGGTCCATGCAGCAGATTCAGATGAATGGCATATTTAAGCCAATCCTCGCTGCGATCCAACAATGCCTGATAATTCATTTCTGTCGACCTCCCGAAAACGACTTCCTGCTTTTTTATGAGCGTAAATTGCGGAGTTTAAAAATTTCTTTATGAAATATATTCCATCAACCATTTTACCACGCCGTCTTGATTGTTGGAAGCGATCACGGCGGTGGCTTTTTCTTTTAACTCGGGCGCGGCGTTCTCGACGGCGTAGCACTCGTCGGAGATTTCGAACATCGCAAGATCGTTTTCAGCGTCGCCGAACGAGACAATTCTGTCACAGCCGAGATGCTGTTTCAGCCACAGCGCGGCGTTGGCTTTAGAGGCGCTCACCGGTAAAATTTCCAGCCATCGAGCACCCGAATAGATGTCCCTTGCAAAGACGCAGTAAAACCGGGGGTCAGTTTTAAGCAGGTCGTAAACCGGGGCAAGCTCATCTTCTTCCTCGATACAGCTGAAATAAAACAAGTCGCCCTCATACGCTTGCTCGGGTCGATCGACATCGCGCCTGCGGAGATCGCCTTTGCGGTGGTTGAGAAAATGCTGCTTGCCGGCGTTCAGCCGTTCGGAAAAGAAAGAAAATTTTTCAATGCCGCCGATATGGGCATAAACAAGCGGGTAGATTTGAACTCCTGTTAATACAGATTGTATATAATGCGCTTCGGATTGCGAAAAGTAATTGGATAGCAATATCTGACCGGTCGCGTGGTTGACGACAAATGCACCGTTGTAGGTGATGACCGGGAAATCGCAATTGAGCCCGGCGGTGACTTTTTGCGCTGTGTATAAAGAGCGGGCGGTCGCATAGGAAAAAATAAGACCCGCACCGATCAGCTCATTGAGAGTTTTTGCCGTAAAATCGGACAGCTTCGCTTCGCTGTTCAATAGGGTGCCGTCCAAATCGGAGAGATAGAGTGTCTTCATAATTTATTTGAATGCCAGAGTCGCCCAAAAGGTCGGGACGCCGCGGTCGCGCAGAAGGCCGCTGCTGTTATAATCTTCGAACAAATCGCGAAGGGTGAATCCGGCTTTTAATTGCCCGCGAATCTGCTCCTCGAGCGTGTGCGAAAACTGGACGCCGCTGTCGTCTTTTTCAAGCGACGCCATCAGCGCCGGGTCTTTGAGCGGGTTGAACGGCAGATAGTGTTTGATCTCGTGCTCGTCGTCACCGTCGAACAGGTAGTTGAAGCCGTTGTCCAGCCCCGCCATCAGAATGCCGCCCTTTTTAAGAATGCGAAAACATTCGTTCCAGACCGGCTGAACCTGCTCGATATAACAATTCGAGACCGGGTGGAAAATGAGGTCAAAGCTCTCGTCGGGAAACGGCAGGGGTTTAGTCATATCGGCGCGGATGGTGTTGATGGTGTAGCCCTCACGCGCAGCGACCATGAGTTCGCTGGCAATTTGCTTTTCGGAATAGTCCAGCACCGTGCAGTCGGCACCGAGCGCCGCGAAAATCGGCATCTGTTGTCCGCCGCCCGAGGCGAGACCGAGCACCTTTTTACCCGAGAGGTCGGGAAACCAGTCCGTCGGGACGGGTTTGGTCGGGGTCAAGACCATCTGCCAATCGCCGTTTTTGGCGGCGATAAACTGTTCGTGGGTGATCGGGACGCCCCACTCCCAGCCGTTTTCGATCCAGCGGTCGATGGTTTTGGAATTTTGATCGGTGTAGTTCATGATGTTCTCCTGATGTTACTTATTATTAGGCGGCTTGTACGCGCCGAGATCCTTCGACTGCGCGCGGTTGTTGTTTTAATATCTTTAACAGACTGGTTGTCGCGCTCCACTCAGGATGACAGGCGGGATATGGGCATCCCGCCCAACTCAAAAATATTTACAGCAAAGAAAGCCGCATCGGGGTGAAGTGAGACGGGGTGGGAATTTTGAACCCGAGTTGTTCATAGACCGGCTTACCCATCTCGGAAGCGGAGAGTTCGAGATAAGAGCAGTTTTCGCGCTTGGCAATATCGATCAGCAGGTTCAGGCAGGCGGTCGCACATCCCTGTTTGCGGTGTTCGGGGAAGGTGAAAACGTTGAGGATTGTCCCGATTTTACCGGTCGACCAAGAGGTGTTTACAGGTTTTTCGGAGATTGCGAGATATGCCGTCGAGACCGGTTGACCGTCGATTTCGACGATAGCGACAAAGAAATCGGTATTCAAGTGGCGTTTTATGTAGGACGTGAGGTTGGCAGTTAGGGCCGCTTTTTCCTCGGGAGTGAAAGTCTGTCCTTCGGAGGTGAAGTAGTCAAAACGCGGTTTGACCAGCAGTTCGAGATCGTTTTGATCAGCCATTCGGATGTTCATGGGATATTCCTTTCGGGTGAGATTTTGAGAGTGGTAATGAACTACCTCGGCATTGCGTGCCACCCCTCCATAGAGGGGAATTTTAGCTGCGGATTCTTCGTTGCAGGCAAATAGGTCTTATTTCTTTCCCCCGGCAGCGAAAGTGATGCCTGCCGAAAAATCCCAGAGTTTTTCGCCCGATTGATATTTTTCGATGCGCTGATCGTATTTGCGGTTGATGAGGGAGATAAGCGTTTCGAAGATATTGCTGTTGTCTGGGTTATAAGGTGCGACAGCGAGGACATCCATTTTGATCTCTTTCAGTCCCGCTTTTTCAAGATTTATCGGATAATCGCGCAGGGAGAGCGGGTATTTTTTAATGTCGCTCAGCTTGTTTTTTCCGGCTTCTGACCAGAGCTTGTCAAAGAGCGCCTTTTCTTCATCCGCGTCTTCGGGTTTCCACATCTGGGAGTTGATACCGCCGCCGTGAATATTCAGAACGGTCAGCGTTCCGCCCGATTTTAATACCCTTTTCTGCTCGCTGATAAATAAATTCGGATCGCAGAAGTCGATGACCGTATAGGAATAGCACAGATCAAAAGAATTATCCGGAAAGGGCAGCGCTGTCGCGTCTGCGTTGATAAATGTACAATCGATGCCGAGTTCCTTTGATTTCTTCTTGGCGTATTCGATGTGTCCTGTGTCAAGATCAATCCTGTGACCGTGTGTTCGGCAGAAAGTTTTAATGCGGTGACAGAAGATGCCGCTTCCGCAGCCCACTTCCAAAACCTTCATACCTTCGCGAACGCCGATAAGATTCAGCCACAACTCCTTGTTGCCATCATAAAATCGGAGCGCGCGGGAGCGGTAGAGTTCTTCGGTGTATTGCACATAGGTGGACTAATAATTGTTCATCTAAAATAAACTTCCGCGACACCGCAAAACGGCGTCGAACCTCTATATTCCGATACAAAAAAACTGCACCGTCTTTCAAAATCAAACGGAACATCACATCGGGTGAATATCGGCAAGCGTCCAGCCGCAGACGCGGAGATTTGATTATACGAAAACTACCGTATTTTGTCAAGCAAGATTTTTACTTTTCTTTGCAGTTGGCGCAGGCATGAGAAAACCGCTCATCATGAAAATCAGCGAGAACGCCGCGCCCATGACAGCGGTGTAGCCGGTTTTGTAAAACACATAGCCCCACAAGGTGAAATGGGTCACGCCGAAAGCCCAGAGGCCGAGGCAGGTGAGGCCGTAAAGCACCGGGATCATGCCGACGCAGAGCAGCCAACCGTAGCGGGCGGGCTTTTTAAACCCATGACCCATCCACGTTTGTAAGTTGGTCTTGGGTTCGAGCACCCCGAAAAAGTTGGCTTTCTTCAAGTTGGCGTTGACCGACCAGGCGATCAGCCAAGCAAAGATCAGCGCTGTGACGCCGATGTCGATGGTGAGGTTGATGTAATTTTGCGGCATGGTGATGGTCTCGATTTGATTGTTTTTGTTCAGAAAATAGGCGATGATGCCGTTCAGGATGCCGTTGACGAAAAACGAGATAATCGTTTGCACGGCGACATACTTTTTCAACTTATCAGTCATTGCGCATTTCCTCCTAATTCCGTTAGGATTTTGACCTGATAGTCAGGGATGGTGCCGTTGGAATCGGGGCCGACGTTCAGCAGCAGGCGGCCTTTTTTCGGGACGACCTCGGTGAGGATATCACGCACTTCTTTGGCGGTGATATAGTCCTGCGGACGGCTGAGTCGGTTATAGCCGAAAGATTTATCCATGCCGCGGCAGATCTCGAAATACAACCCGTTTTCTTGCCAGTCGGCGGTGTATTCGAGGGTGCGGAAATCGTAATATTTGGCGTCAAGCAGCTTGCCGGGGTTTTCGCGCAGCATCTTTTTGGCGGCGCTGTTGACGAGCGAGCGCCCGATGGGGTTGCGCAGCCCATTCGGCCACTGACCCCAGCGGTCGTTGACTACGCCCTCGGGGACAGCTTTGTAAAAATAGGCGAACAGTTCTTCAAGGCGGGGATCGGTCGGGTAGCCGATGTCGCCCCAGAGCACGTCGGGATGATAGCGGTCGATGATCTCTTTCCAGTGGCTGAAACAATAATCGCAGTAGGTCTTGGAGTTGTCGTTATGTAAAAACAGGTCGCCGGCGCTGTCGATGGGCTTTTGGGTAAACGTCCAATCGAGCAGCGAGGAGTAATAGACACCGAAGCGCATACCCCGCTTGCGGCAGGCGGCGGCAAGGTTGCCGACATGGTCGAAATCGAGGTGATAATCGGGCATTTTGGGGTTTTCGACCTTGGTGTCGAACAGCACAAAACCGTCGTGGTGCTTGCTGACGACCACGACATATTTTGCTCCCGCTTGTTTGAACAGATCGGCCCAGTGCTCGACGTCGACGTTTTTGGCGGATTGCTTGAACTCCTCGGCGAAAGCGGTATAGGATTTGCCGCCGAAATGCTCTTTGTGATAGAGGTTCGCGGGGCTGCCCTTGATGCGCATACTGTTTTGATACCAATCGGCATACGGAATATTTTTAAACATGTACTCGGGAGGTTTTTCGCGCATCAGTTTGGCGTAGTCGTCGACATCGACCGGAGCAAAAGCAGGAACGCTTGACGGGCCCCAGTGGATGAAAATGCCGAAATCAGCCTCTTTGAACCATTGCGGGGGATTTTGGCGGTGGATATTAAAGGTTTCCATGTGTTGTTTACCTCCCATATTTAAATTTGGGTCTTGACTAGAACAGAGGGTTATCACGGAACAATTTCAAGAGGATG